>JAYVHZ010000001.1:0-8668 GCA_043770645.1 Undibacterium sp.
CTAGCCACCAATTAGCATCCGCCTCCATGCCAAATTTCGCCCAAATACGCTCAGACAAATAGCTCGCCAATGGCATGCCTATCGCATTGCGTAACAATTGCGCTGCCACCTGCGTCTCACCCGTGTTGTAAGTAAATGCTGTGCCTGGCGCTGCCTGCTGTGGCAAGCTATTCATCACCTGCATCGCCGCGCCTGCCACTTGCGAAATCTGTGCTTCCAATAAGCGGCGCCGATCTGAGCGTGGATCAGAATAAGTTTCGTTCCAACGTACACCCGACGCCATCATCAGCACATCTTTCACCGTCGCCTTCTGATACGCACTGTCTTTCAAACTGGGCACATACTGAATCACTGGGTCATTCAAACTGCGGATCTTGCCTTGTTTAATCGCTGCACCAATCAAGGTCGAGGTAATCGACTTGGCAATCGACATCGACATCCAACGCGTCTGTGCTGTATTTCCATAACGGTATTTTTCCAATTGAATTTTGCCATCTTTCAAAATCAAGAGGCCAGCCACTTGATTCAATTCCAGATATTGATCCAGCGAAATTTGTCGCCCACGATCATCAAAACTCAAACTCGTCATGGGCTTAGCCGCCATCGTTAGCGGAAAAGGTTTCGCCGATTTCGCCACGCGATTGGTCGGAAAAAGACGATCAATGTTCCGAAAAGTCTTGACCGCCATCTCCGGCGTCAGCACGCCATCATAAATCTCGCGCACTTTGCCAATCGGCTCCATCGCATGCCGATAGGCTGGTTGCTGTACTGCATTGACCTTCTTCGGCGCGGTCTCTGCGATCACCGTCCCCGACAACGATACAGCGGTGGACATCAAGCCTACTAGCAACGCACTCGTCAACTTATTCGACATACTTATTATCCTCAATCTAAAACGATAGACCATTAATCCCGAAATATAAATCAACGCCAAAACTACCAATAACATCAACTTCACAGGGTTCGCATCTTGTCTAGTATGACGCTTCACGCCGGTTTTTGAAACTCACAAGCGAAGGGCTATGCTGCCTCATCAGGCAAAAAAACGTCAACGCCCGAATTTTAAAAAGCAAAGTCCAAGCTCCTATCGAGATAGTTTGACCATCCAACCTCTAGTGAGACTGAACTAATTGATCGCACTGATGTCAAAAAAGCCTCTAAATAATTTTAAGCCTTGTTCTCCTATGCAAATCACAAACCAGTCATTATTCCTCAGCATTTGCCTCAGCATCACTAGCTTCACATGCGCCGCCCAAGATCTACGCATCGATTTACAAGGTTACAGATATTCAGCACATCAAGCCGCGACACCACAACAGGCATTGGTACAAATTCCTGCCAAAGTACAAATAAGTTTGACACAGCAAGGCGCATACAAACAGCTTTCGAGCACCTTGTTTCCTGGTGATATTGAATTCCGATTCCTCACCTTAGGCAATACGAACGGCGCGGCGGTCTATGATGTATTGGGCTGGCGTGCGGGCATAGAATTCGATGCCCTCGACAGTAAAAATGTCCGAGAATCTCGTGCCGATGCGTTTTTCTTAATTCCCACTCTGCTGCTGAGCACAGCAAAAGATCGTCAAGCGATGATCACACCAGCCGAGTTACAAGCCACGTTTCAATTTGAGAGTTTTATCGATCAAGCTGGCCGCCCAGCGACCGTCGTGATTGATAAGCGAACCGGACAAGCCGTCAGCGCACGAGGCGCCACCTTCACTTATGAATACCAAAACAATGGCAGCGACAATCAAGCACCTACTGCGCAATCAGTCAAAGTCAAATTTGGCGACAACCTCATCGCTGATTGGCAATCGGTCAGCATTAGCAATGCGCCGCTGACTGCCCAAGAATTCGCTGTCCCCGATGGTTACCAAGCACGACAAGCGGTGGGCAATTTAAGTGCCGACAAAATTGCCGATGGCGTCTATCGCATCAATGGTTCAAAGTCCGGATATCACATGCACTTCGTCGTTGGCGAGCATAGCGTAGCGCTATTCGACAGCCCAATATTTCCGAATGAAATCGCCGCCATCAAAACGCTGATCAATAACATCGCTGCAGGTAAAAACATTTCCCATCTGGTGTTGTCGCACACCCATCGTGATCATATAGGCGGTGCGACACAACTAGTGCAAGATGGCACCCAGATATTCACTGGCCAAGATGGCGACATCGCGATTCAACGTCAGCTCGGCAAGCAGATTCATGCGAAAACAGTGACGATCACCAAGTCCACCAACATTGATGTAGGCGGAAGAACGATACAGGTAGTGCCCGCGCCGAGTTCACACGCCTCCGACATGCTGATCGCTTACGATGCACAATCAAACACCCTATTCCAAGGCGACTTTTTTATGATGCCAGAAGTTGGCCCCGTGCCTGTTGGCTTCACCGTCAATCGCGAATTACACCAACAACTCAAGAGCAAAGGACTCACACCTGAACGCATCGTCAGCGTCCACGGCCGTGTCGGTACCCTGCAAGAGTTAAGCAAAAGCGTGGAACTACTCGAAGCGAGCAAGCTACAAAAATAATCGGCTAGCGTCCAAGCAAAATATATCCGCAGACTCCACTCGAATCCCGCCTTCGCGCACTACTGTCCGGAAAAAACTTGGGACATTCTGGAAATGCTGATGGTGCTTGACTTGCACGACGTCATTGTATGAATGTACTTGAAAAAGAATGATAAGTGGTGAGCGTAAAGGTTCCCTCTCCCGCAAGCGGAAGAGGGCTAGGGTGAGGGTATTTCAGCGACAACAAAGTGTTTGAACGGCACAAAACAGGACAAATTTTTAAATATTTTGGGTTTGAAAAATGTCATCCGAATCTGAACGCCCGTCGAAGCATGCTTTGACTCCCCGCCCCTTCTCCCGCATGCGGGAGAAGGGAGTATCAAAATAAAACTGTCAAGAAATTTATTCCGGACAGCAGTGTGCGTAAGCAGGAGCCCAGCCACGTAGGGCGGGTGCAACCCGCGCTGCTCAAGTGCTCGATGGTCTGGCGGCGCGGGTTTCACCCGCCCTACGACACTAAATAGCTATTTATAACCGGAACACTCCTTCCTCTTCAAGTGGAGGGCTGGGATGGGGATGGGTTAAGGGCGGCAGCACCCAAGTGTCTGTACAACTTAAGCCAATTTCCAGCAAACCACCACCCAAAAACCGACGTTTTCCTCGAATAAAACCCCACAAAAGCGGGCAAACCCCATAAACCACCTCGGCTACGGTAAAATGCTTGCCAATATTCAATCTAAACTTACTCCCAATTTGTCTCCTTTTTGTAAAGAATTTAGCAATGAGCAACGATAACAAAAACCCAGAAGCCCCAGTCATCTCCAATTTCCTACGCGGCATTATCGACCGCGATCTGGCTGAAGGCAAATACACCCGCGACGGCTTACCAAACGTAATCACACGCTTCCCGCCAGAACCCAACGGCTATCTGCACATCGGCCACGCCAAATCCATCTGCCTCAACTTCGGTTTAGCCCGCGACTACCAAGGCCGTTGCCACTTACGCTTTGATGACACCAATCCAGAAAAAGAAGATCAAGAATACGTCGATACGATTATGGACAGTGTCAAATGGCTGGGCTTTGATTGGGACGATGGTACCAATACCCCAGCGGGCAGCCATCTCTACTACGCCAGCAATTACTTCGACACCTTCTACGCGATTGCCGAATACCTGATCGAAGCAGGCCACGCCTACGTCGATAGCCAAAGCGCCGAAGACATGGCCGCCAATCGGGGTGATTTCTCCAAGCCTGGTGTGAACTCACCTTTCCGTGATCGTGCGGTTGCCGAATCCTTAGATTTATTCCGTCGCATGAAGGCCGGTGAATTTGCCGACGGTGCGCACATCGTCCGCGCCAAGATCGACATGGCATCACCGAACATGAATATGCGCGACCCAGCGATCTACCGCATTCGTCACGCGCATCACCACAACACCGGCGACAAATGGTGCATCTACCCGATGTACGATTACGCCCATCCACTTGAAGACGCGATAGAAGAGATTACGCACTCGATCTGTACTTTAGAATTCCAAGATCACCGTCCGTTCTACGACTGGATTATCGCCCGTGCTGCCGAAGGTGGTTTCTTCAAACAACCAGTACCGCAACAATACGAATTCGCGCGCCTGAATTTGACCTACGTCGTCACCTCCAAACGCAAGCTACGCCAACTCGTCGAACAAAACATCGTGAGCGGTTGGGACGACCCACGCATGCCTACCATCGTCGGCATTCGTCGTCGCGGCTACACACCAGAAGCCATCCAACTATTCTGCGAACGCATAGGCGTCACGCGCTCCGACGGCTGGATCGATTACAGCACGCTAGAAGGCTGCCTGCGTGAAGACCTAGACCCAAAAGCACCACGCGCCACCGCCGTCTTGCGCCCGCTCAAACTCATCATCGACAATTTCCCTGAGGGTGAAAAGGTCGCGTGTACTTCACCAGTACACCCGCACCACCCAGAACGCGGCAACCGCGAATTCACCATCAGCAAAGAACTGTGGATAGAACAAGAAGACTTCATGGAAGAACCAAGCAAAGGCTACTTCCGCCTCTTCCCTGGCAATAAAGTCCGCTTGCGTTACGGCTATGTAGTCGAATGCACAGGCTGCGACAAAGACGAAAACGGTAACGTGATTGCCGTGCATTGCAACTACTTCGCCGACAGCAAATCCGGCACAGAAGGCAGCGCCAACTACAAAGTCAAAGGCAACATCCACTGGGTCAGCGTGTCGGATTCTTTGGAAGTCGAAGTACGTTTGTACGACCGCTTGTTCACCGATGCCAACCCAGACGCAGGCGGCAAAGACTTTATGGCTCTGTTGAATCCAGCGTCTTTAGAAACCATCCGTGCTTATGTTGAGCCGGGGATGGTGAATGTGGAACCGGATACGCGTTTGCAGTTTGAACGGCATGGTTATTTTGTGGCGGATCGTGTGGATTCTGTGAAGGGTAAACCTGTGTTTAATCGGGTTACTACTTTGAAGGATTCGTGGGGGAAGTAACAAGCGATCAGTTTCGGGATTAACCAAGGTCATATTCAAGGCAAGGAACTTACCCTCGGCAGATTTAAGAAAAGATCGAAAGTCCTTGCGTCGGCGGTTCGACAGCACCTCGAACCAACAAATAAAATTAAGAGTTAGAGCCGCACTAGGCCCTAACCTTTTTTTGTTTTTGACGTTTTGTGTACGATGATAAATTAATCAACTGCCTCTACCTAAAATACATTTCGAAGATTTCACTCGACATTGACTACAAGTTAATTCTCCGCGTAACATGAGTTCTAGCAATTAATTTTTATTAAAAAAATAAAAATGACAAATACCTTATCGCTAAGTAGAGGAAAAAATTCGGCAATAAATCCTTCTAAAAATACAATTATTTTTGAAGCGTTTCTTTTGTTTTTTATTGCTTTTTTATGCACCTCATGCAATACCGTTCGCACGTTTGATCACCAAGGAGATGTAATAGATGAAATGACGAGAGAACCTATTTCCGGTGTAAAAATAAAACTAACTTGCTATAAAAATCGCTTATTTCACGGAAGTGATTTGCTGCGCGAAATCGAAACAATGAGTGATAAAAATGGAAAATTTACTTTTAGCGCTAACCAGCTTTCGGAGTGCTCTTGGCTAGGCACTAAAGTGCAAAAAGAAGCCTATGTCCGTCGTATGCGTTATGGAGATGAAGAACATGCACTCACTAGCGCCTATATTCCCGTTCGTTTTTTCCTTGCAAAAGAAACAGACTTCAATCGACTTCAACTAGAGGACAATTTGCGACGATCGCCATCAAGTAGTGACTATTACCGCTCAAATGTGTCTTTTTTAGAAGCCATCAAATTGGCAAAAACTGACGTAGAAATTAGTATGGTGAAACGCCATTACTGTGAACGTTTAATGAAGTTGTGGGAAGCGCTTCCGATTCAAGACAAAGATAAGCGTCTAACATATAGTTCGTATGATCGTTCGTCCAACTCAATTCATGAAATTAAGCAAACTGATGTTGTGAAGTATTGCGAGAAGAACACCTAATTTGCTAGAAAAGTATTGGATCAACTCGGTAAGGCACAGTTTTTTCGTAAGTAATCAATGGCGAAGCGTAAGAGCACGGTAAAGCCTTACATTTGACATTGCTCCATAACTGAAGCTGTGAGACGAGCCCAAAAAACGAATCTAAATTCAACAACATAACCAAAAGGATTTCGACAAACCATGCCACAACCCCACGTCATCGTCATCGGAGGCCCAAATGGTGCAGGTAAATCCACCATCGTGCCTTTGGTTTTGCGTGATTATTTGGCGGTGCCTGACTTTGTGAATGCCGATCAAATCGCTGCTGGTTTGTCGGCGTTTAATCCTGAGGGGGCTGTCTGAATTTTATTTACTTAGACGGGTCGTATTATGTTGCGTCGGCTTGATGAGTTGGCGGCGTCTGGTCGTAGCTTTGCGTTTGAATCGACTTTATCTAGCCGCACTTTTTCTGTGTTTTTGAAAAAGCTCAAGACACAGGGTTATCGTATCAATCTCTGTTATGTCTGGCTCGATAGCATCGCACTCGCGCAAGAGCGTGTCGCCTTACGAGTAAAAATGGGCGGACATAATATTCCGCCAGATGTGATCGCACGGCGTTATGGGCGTAGCATACAAAATTTCCGTGATTTGTATTTACCCATCGCTGATCGCTGGCGTATCTACGATAACTCTAGCGAAAGCAACAGCCGATTAATCGCACGTGGCGGCGAGGAAATCAACACCGATATTTACGTGGAGGACGCATGGAAAACAATACAAACAATGTGAACGACCTTATCACTCAAAAATTTGACGATAACGAAGCGATGCAAATAGTAGTGCAACGAGCCGTCACCGAAGCAGTGGAAAAAGCACGCAAACTAGGTTTTCTAAAATCCCATTCTGTGCAAGAAGACGCAATTGAATACAAGACTGATTAAGTCGCGGATAATGTACATGAAAAGAGGTCAAGTCAGGACATACAACATCAACGCGCTGAAACGTCAAATCAAAACCTCCCCCCACAATGATTCTGTGATCGAAGATTTGTTTCGACACAACCGCATCGAAATGAAGATTTTGATTCATAAATTAAAAATTAGTAGATCAGTATCCAACTTGAGAAATCATGGAATGCGATTTTTTTAAGGTACCTCACTAAACATACCAACAGAAAACCAAGCGTATACCGCACCAACAAATTAAGTGAAAATTTATGTCTGACAATTGGAACACGCTGCGTTCGCAGCTCGAATATTTTTCAAAACCTTTTCCGCATGCCGCTATTATTTTCGCCAATGAACATCGCGAAGAACTTACGCCCTTTCTTGTCGATGTACTAGCAAGCGTTGCCGCTGATCCATCTATTGCCGAAGATGATAATTACATGTTGCATCTATACGCCATGCATATATTATCCGCATGGCGTGAACCCAGCGCTTATATACCTATGGTTGCACTAGGCCGCCATGCAGAAGAAGTCATTGATAGTATGATGGGAGACACAGTAACTGAGGGCTATCCACGGTGTCTCGCTTCGGTATGCAATGGCGATATAAAGGAACTACAAGACCTGTTTGAGAATTCAAACATTTCACACTGGGCTCGTCTTGCAGCGATAGCCGCTTTAAAGATTCGTGTATTGGAAGGAGATGGGTCGCGCGAAGAGTTAATTTCCTACCTTACGACTTACGGAGATCTAGAAGCTTCGCGATTGAGTGAGGAAGACCGCGACGATCTAGAAGTCCTAGATAGCATTGCGTCTACTGCGGCGAAAATATCGGCAATAGAAATGAAAGAGCGTATCGAAAATTGGTTTGATACTAATTTGCTCGATACGCAATATTCCACCAAAAAATGGTCTTTAGAAAAAATTGCTATGCCATTTAAAATTGAGACATCTTCTATTTTTCAAGAACATAGTGGCTATATCAGAGATGCTGCAAAAGCGATGCAATGGTGGGCTTCTTTTAGAGACACACCAACAAAGAACCATGTGCCATTTCATGCAATTCAAGCGAAGAGTATGAAACAAAAAATTGGACGCAATGATCCTTGTCCATGCGGTAGCGGTACCAAGTATAAAAAATGTCATGGCGCTGGTTAACGGGCGCGAACCGGCGCTGCTCTAACATTCCGGCAGCTAAAGGGGTCAGCGTCGATAAAAAACCGAAGCTGATCCATTTGATTCGGCATACGCCGAGCACCGCAAAATTGCTCGGAGTTCGATGGGCACATCGTCAAGCTTTTACACGTCTACAGAGCACCGTGGTTTCTAACGGCTCAACTGTACTGTTTTCGCAATCGCCGCATTCAATGCGTCGATGGTGGCTGCAGGAACTTTTTTACTGCACATGATGTAGCGCATTTCAGCTGCGGGAATGTCCGTGAACTTGAGGATCTTGAAATCGGTCATTTTGAGTTGTGCATTGGCCACGTACAACTCGACCTCTTCTTGCGTCACGATAGACAAATCTGCCCGACCCAGGTGAATCAGTCTCACGATGTCCGACACTTCCGCAGCCTCCGAAATCAACTGTGTGACTGGTATTTTGGCAATGATGTTGTCGAGGTACGGGCCGTACACAAAGTTCTGTTTGATCATGAGTCGAACATCTGAACGCCCCAA
>JAYVHZ010000002.1:0-21051 GCA_043770645.1 Undibacterium sp.
GCATACAAGAAGGGGAATTCGTGCGCTTCTAAATGATCGAATTGGTGCATGAAATATTGGAAATTGCAGACGAGATCCGGATTTTACCTGATCTCTGCACTTCTCTACGTTGTCGTCGGAGGAACGTCGTTGTATTGCCCTTAATAGGGCAAATGTACGTAGAAGGTCGTGCCTTTGCCGAGTTCGCTTTCAAAAATAATTCTGCCGTGGTGCTTGTTGACGATCTTCTTGACGATATCCAGTCCAAGTCCACTGCCTTCACCGATTCCTTTGGTGGTAAAGAAAACGTCGAAAATCTTATCGCGGATCGCCTCTGGTATGCCAGTGCCAGTATCGCTCACTGAGACGACGGCTTCGTTAGCGATCTTTTGTATGCGTATTGTCAAAGTACCGCTGTAATTCATTGCTTGTAAGGCGTTATGAATCAAATTGACCCATATTTGGACTAGTTCGTCTGGCCAGCAAGCAATCGCTGGAATGTCGTCAAAATGACAGATTAACTCTGTGCCTTTGTTGATCTTGCTTTGATAGAGCGTGAGAACGGTTTCCATGCCTTCGCGCAAATCGACTTGGGTTTTTTCGTGGGTGGTGCCGATGCGAGAGAAGGACTTAAACGCGAAGACGATTTTTGAAACTCGGTCAACCGCGACATGGATGTTCTGCGCACTATTGATGATTGCACCGATCTCATTTGCGGCATGCAAGATGCGTTCTTGCTCATGATGTTGCAATAAAGGCAGAAAACGTGCGAGCTGCTGATGGATGCGTAATTGCACAAGGATGCCCGCGATGCCGCGACTATCAGTTAGCCCTAGTTGATCTAACTGCAGACTACATTCATTGACCAGTTTGCGCTCTTCGCGTGTATTCAAAAAAGTCGTGTTGAGCTTGATTTCATTGATCATACTGATAAATAAATCGCGACTGTCTTTGTCGAGTAAATACATCAGTTGCGATAAATCTGTCATCGCCGTATTTAATGCATTCGAGATGTTGTCGCCGCTAGTTTTGATCGCGCCAATTGGCGTGTTGATTTCATGCGCAACGTTTGCCACCAATTGTCCCAAAGACGCCATTTTTTCTTGTTGTGCTAATTGTTTTTGGGCTTCGATTAGATGCCGGTGTGAGTTTGAATTAGCAATGGCGATAGCAACATAGTTGGCGATCGCTCGCAAAAATTCGAGTTGATCCGGCGAGTAGGCGTTCTTATTGGTACTCTGGGTGGTCATGCAGCCAACCACTTCCTTTTCGACGAATAGCGGGATGTAGACGATGGACTCAGTGACTCTGCCAGATCGAACGGGCGCGATACTTTGGACGTAGTTCAGCACCTCTGTTAAATTGTTTGTGATAAGTTCTTCTTTGTGCGTGACGCACCAGACTGCCGGCCTTTCTTTTTCATCTAAGGTGTAGTGAAATTGCTCCTGTCTGACGCCCTCTTCGACCATGTAATCAACCTCGATTATCTGCGTGTCTTTATCGAAAAAACCAATGCCGAACACTTCGGCATCGACCCGTGCAATCACTTGCTTGTGTATGCGTTCAAAGGCTTCTTCAATATCTAATGTTGCTGTCAAACTTTGACCAATTTCTCCTAGATTCAAGATATCAGCAGTTCGCGCCGCAACCATTTTTTGTAGACTGCGTTTTTCTGCTCTGACGCGTGCCATACGTAAGCGATACACACTGTAGATAATGGCGGTGAGCGTCAAAACAATGAGGGCGATAAACCAGTTCGTTTGCCAAAAAGCAGGTAAAACACGAAGCGGTATCGTTATTTCTGCATGACTCCAGTCACCTGTTAGATTGCTGCCTTTGAGTTGTAGCTGATAGTTCCCCGGCCATAAATTACCGTAGCTGACAGTGCGATGCATGGCGTCCGATTCAATCCAGGAATCTTGATAGCCTAGCAGGCGATAGGCGTACCGATTTTTTTCCGGTGCGAGGTAGTCAAGCGTGGCATATTCCACTTCAAAATTTCTTTGTTCTGGTCGTAAGCTAATGCCATTCTCAATGCTCAAAGTCTGTTCGACGCCATCAATTTTTAGACCGGTTGCCAGCACGGGAGCGTGATAGTTCCAGCGTTCAAATCGCTCAGGATTAACAATCGCTACGCCTTTGGTGCCGCCGAACAAAAATTGACCATCTTTGGTTTTTAAATAGGCACCTACCCAAGCTGTGCCGAGATCGATTCCATAGACTTTTGAGAGTTCGTTCAGTTGATTTGCTTTGGGATCATACACAAACCATTGGGTCCAGATTCTGCCGCGTTGGTCTTCCAATAAATTGGCGCCAAAGTAGAGTCCTGGTCGACCGAGATCGGCACTGATATGCGCGAATTTTGCTTGTTTTCCGTCCCAACTAAGTAGACGATCTAAACCGTGCGCAGTATCAACCCATAGCTGCCCTTGCTGATCAATCAATACGCCGTTAACTTCATCAGAGCTGAGGCTATCGCTGACATCGGTGCTATGTTGAATCTGCGACATGGAGTTGCTGGTGGGATCGAATAGCCACAAGCCAGATTCGCTACCGATCCACAGTTTGCCATCCGCTTGTTCGGCGAAGGACGTGACATAACTGTTCATGGACGAACCTTGATCTGATTGGAACGTGATAAAGCGCTGTTGCGCTGCTTCCCATTTCGCCAGACCTAAGGTCGTGCCCACCCATAAATCATTGCGACGACTCACATACAAGCTACGAATTTGATTGCTTGGTAAACCGTTCTTGATGGTATAGGTTTTCCACTGCTGTTGTTTGAGAGCTAAACTTTGTAATCCCGATTGGCGAGTGCCCGCCCAAATTGTTTGATCGACGGTTTCTGCCAAGGCCAAAACCGCAACTGCAACGCTACGATCCGCCTCTTGTGGATTATTCCGGTATCCACCGACCAGGCCGAGCTTACGGTCGAAAACATCAATCCCATTGCCATCCGTACCGAACAAAATACGACCATCGTGGGCCTCCAAGATACTGCGCACATTTGATTTTGATAAACCATTGCTTTGATTGCTGCTATGCCTTAGCATTTGTATTGCTTCTTGCTTGCTGCTATAGCGTTGAAGACCGCCGCCCCATGAGCCTACCCATAAAATGCCAGACCGATCTTTAAACATACTGCCAATTTGATCGAAGGCCAGGCTCCCGGGTAGCGCTGGGTCATTGCGTATTCGCTGCAAAATTTTTCCAGTGCTAGCGTCGAGCACATAAATGCCATAGCCATAACGTGATACCCAAATTTCTTCGGGGCGAACTTGCGTGATGATATCCACCACATTATCGCCAAGCCGGTTCACCCCTAAAGTATCTAGTTTGATCAACTCGATTTTGCCGCTTTCAGGTTCTATCCATGCCGCTCCGTTCTTGGCGAAGCCTAACCAGATCTTGCCATCGTCGGCTTGGTACAGACTACGTACTTCCTGACCCGCCAATATTTCTTCATGTTCAGCTCGGCTAGCGACCGTGTCAAAGCCAGTAGCATTGACACGACGTTTTTGTAAACCCTTGATTGATCCAATCCAGAGCGTCCCTTGCCGATCCAACATAATGCTGCGTACTTGGTCATCAAGTAGGCTATCTGGCTGATCTGCTTGATGTCGATAATGTTTGAGGGTCTTACGATCTGGGCTGAGATAATGTAAGCCCGCCGCTGTACCAAGGATCCAAACACCACCTTCTAGATCGCCCTTGAGCGCTTGAATTGCGCCTATCTCTAATTTTGTTGAGAGTGTTGATCCATATAGAAGTGGTGAGAACTTGTCACTTTTAGGATTGAAAATGGAGATGCCACCGCTTAGTGTTCCCACCCACAATTCACCGTTTGGTGCAGCCCACAGACTCTTAATGTAATCTCCGGAGAGTGAAGACAAATCTCGATCGAAATGCGCATACTTTTTGAATCGATAACCATCGTAACTGACTAGTCCAGCTTGGGTGCCTACCCACATCAAGCCGCGCTTGTCTTGCGCCAGCGCTGTGACGATATTGATTGGCAAAGAATCGTCGTTTCCAACCCGTTCGAATAGACGATGGGTGAATGAAAAATCAGCTAGTTCAGTCGAAGATTTGGATGAAATGGCGGGTGAGAGAATCTGTTGTGCGGATGCTTGACCCAAAGCGTAGCAGAGTAGACAGATAAGTATGATGAGGAGCGGCCTGATCAATTGCTTGCGAAGGGGAGACGCTGCACCCATTTGCCTTGTTGGATGGCATTGACAAAGTAGCGGAAACAGCATTTTCATGGTGTCTTGGTGTGCAGGTAAGTGCTGGTCTAATCTTAAGCTAAGTAGTGTGCTATGTTGCTTAAAACCACGAAAAACGCGCGAGGAATCATTTTCACGTCGTCGCTTGCATAGTATCATCGAGTCGCAAACTAGCATCTCGACTTAAGCCCTGACTGTGGGCATTTTACAAACGAGAGGGTTGTTACTGCAATCTAGCCAGTCAAACACGACATCTTGAGTGTTGTCATTTGCGGTCAAAATTAGCAAAGGTGTAAATCCTTCTTGCAGTTAAGTTTAAATTCAGGAATACTTTTATTAGAGCAATGTCTCGTCAGCTCGCCTCCCGAGTTTTCTGTACTTCCATGTCATTAATGTTCTTCCAACGGCGGATGTGGTCTATGAGCGGTAGCGGAATAATTTTATGTGTTGATGATGACACCACCGTATTAGTGGCATTGCGTACTTTATTGACGCACGTATTCGGCAAAAGTCATCCGGTAGAAATAGCGGAGAGCGGGGATGAAGCATTAGAAATTTTGGAGGACCTTAAACGACAAGGTCAACATCTGAGTATCATCATTTCTGATTTCATCATGCCTGGCATGCGCGGGGATGAGTTGTTGATAGAGCTGCATCTTCGTAGCCCTAAAACCATCACCATCATGCTCACCGGACAGAGTGATTTTGATGGCGTCAAAAAAGCCATCAATCAGGCGAATCTTTATCGCTTTTTAGAAAAACCTTTTAATCACGATGACATCATCTTGACGGTGAAGTCGGCATTCCAGGCATACGAGCACGAACAAACGCTGTGTGAACAAAATACACAATTACGTAGCCTCAATACAGAGTTAGGTGAGATGCTCACAAAGGTGCAAGAATCTGAACGTCTGTTAGAAGAGCGCGTAAAACGACGCACCAGTGAGCTTGATGATAAGAATCAAGCATTGCAACAAGCCTTACGAACCCTAGAAGATGTGGAAAGAATCGCTCGCCACGATCTGAAAACGCCACTGGTTAGTATCTCCGCAGCACCAAGTCTGCTCCGAGCTGGCAGGGCATTCAGCGCACATGAAGAAGAGATACTGGGCATGATAGAAAGTGCAGCAAATCGCGCCCTCAGCATGGTGAATCTGTCCTTAGATTTATTCCGAATGGAAAGCGGTAGCTACATATTTCGACCTTGTGCGGTGGATTTAAGAGCGATTGCTTCCAGCATTATGTTAGGACTAAGTGCGCAGGCAAAGTCAAAGTTGGTACAAATTCAAATCATCGATACGGGTGAGCATCTGATGGTCGAGGCGGATGACTCTTTATGCTATTCGATCATCGGCAATTTAACAAAAAATGCGATCGAAGCGGCGCCAGAACGAAGTACGGTCACGCTCAGCTTGAGCGTCGACTTGCATCTCAATGACGGTGAATTCGTGCAATTAGATATTCATAACCTTGGCACCGTGCCACAGGCTTTGCGAGAAAATTTCTTCGCGAAATATTCGACCTCTGGCAAATCAGGCGGTACCGGCTTGGGAACATATTCATCCCACTTACTCGCTACAGTCCAAGGTGGCAGCCTGCAAGTGCAAAGTTCAGAGCAAGCTGGCACGACATTATCCTTGCGTTTGAGGCGTGCAAGTCGAGCAGCTGCGCAAGTAAGCCTGCAAGCGCATGATCAAGCGCCATCAAAGCTACGAAAAATTTTACAATTGTTGCTGGTCGACGATGATGATTTTAATCAAATGGTGATGAGCGACTATATACCTGAATCTTGCTTCGAAGTTGCTACCGCGATCAATGGCAGGATGGCGCTCGATAAAGTCGCAGAACGCAGACCAGATATCATCATCATGGACTTAGACATGCCCATCATGGGTGGTGCTGAAGCTTTGGTACAAATTCGGCATTATCAATTGAGTCAACAAGCTCATCCTAGTTTTATCATTGCCTATTCCGGTAACGATGATGAGCAAAGCCGCAATGATTATCAACAAATGGGCTTTGATGCCTGCCTGAACAAGCCTTGTAGTCGAGACGAAGTGCTGAGTATGTTGCGGCAGGCAGCAGATCAGATTTCGTCCCACTGAAACTCGTTCTACCGAGATTTCTATTGGAATGTCGGAGTTTGAACCTGAAGGAAGGAGCCACATGACACAATGTTTGCGAGTACCAGCATTGTCGTTGGGTTTATTCTTTAGCCTCTTGATGAGCAACTCTAGTTGGGCTTGCTCATGTCCGAGCGTGCTGCGCAGTGATCAGCAAATTGTTGACGCGATGTTGCAGGACGCAAGCTTGGTTTTCATTGGCAAAGTTGTTGCCACCGGCATGCCAACCGTGAAATTAGCGCAGCGTACTTTTCGTTTTGATATCCAAGAAAATTTCAAAGGTAGGAAACGCACTTCGGTGTTGTTGTCATCACCACTGACGAGTGCCGAGTGTGGAACCACGGTCGCAATTGGAAAAACTTATCTGGTAGCGGCCTACGGTAATGAACAAGCACCCTTTATTCAATCTTGTGACCGGCCCGAAGACATTGATTTTGTCGCAGCCCGAATCGAATTATTACGTGCTTTACTGCGTGAAAAACGTCTGAAGTAAATCTGTACACTTGCAAAAAAGCGGTGAGGCAAAAGCATCAAGGCGGTACGATCAATCAACGCGTCAAGACAGTTAACAAACCTTTCTGATTCATCTAAGCGCTAAGTCAACCAATGCTATGTTTTGCTCGTTTGAGTGTCCTTCCTCTGTTAATCTGCATGCCTTGCCAGCTGACTTCTTCAATATGAAAATTTCTCCTTACGTTCTTTTGTGTTTTATCAGTGTTGGTGTCGCCTGTATGCCAGACACGGCGCAAGCACTTGCCTTTCGCTGCAACTCCTACGTGATTGATGTCGGCATGCATAAAATGGAAGTGATGAAAAAGTGCGGCAATCCGGCGAACAAGGATCAAAGAGTCGAGCGACGTCGAATTGGAGTGCGGCAATCGATCGGCAATCAAGTCCTGCCACCAGTCCAAGTGCCAATCCATGGCAATCGGAATGCGGTTGACTACGAGCGCGAGATTGAAATTCAGATTGAAGAGTGGGTATATAACTTTGGCCCGCAACGCTTCATGCAGTTGCTGACATTTGAAGATGGGCGTTTAAAGCAAATTCAAGATTTGGGTTACGGTCAATAAAAAATGAGCACCTAGTTTTGCCAAGGTGCTCGTGTTTTTTTGCGCTGTCTAGTTTACATTTGTACTCGGGTTCCCAATTCAATCGCGCAATTATTCGGCAAGTGGAAAAAGTCTGCCACGTTGCGAGAATTTTGATTTCTGAAATCCATAATACAGATACGCACAAACGCTAATCTTTGCGCCAAATGCGACCGAGTAGCCGTGTACCCGTTTGAGTCCTGGCAGGTGCCTACAATTCATCACCCAAATCCCCGCGAAAACTGCTGCTACCAGAATGATCGCAGTCCAAGCCGCGAGTCTCTTGTTGACTTGGGTTTCATCGATATTCACGAGTAACAAGCTTACCTGTATCACGGTACCGATGGTGTCGCTAATCGATTCGATTGAGGTATTCATTCTTTACAGATGTTAGACGGTATTGATGCTGTGATCTAGCGAGCACAAAGCCCGTAGTGGTGGATGATAAGTAAGGTGGCATCTTGTCATCTATCGCGAAAAATAATTAGTTATTTTTATGCATTATTTATTGAAAATTATTCGGGAGCCAGTCTCTCAAAAGTGTAGTCTGGTGCTGGGAAATACCAGTGGCACAACATAAAATGCTGATTTTCGGCAATATTTTTATGGAAATAGATATAAATATGCGCTTCCCCCTTAGAATCTTGTGATTGTAATTCGTCTGTGTAATGCGTCTAATGCATCTAATGCGTTGTGAAGCCCGCGTGTGTTGCCAAATTGGAATTGCGCTATCAAGCCAGCTGACATTGACCGTATCAAATCGTCGAAAATACTAATGACAAAAGCCTCCCACTCCCAATTGCAATTTAAGATCTTCATGTTGATGTTGCTGCTGATTTTTGGCGCATTGAATTTGCAGGCGAGTCGTGAATGGCAACGCGCGGCAACTCCCGGGGTGGCGGCTGACCTAGGGGTTGTGTTCGGTGCGAGAGATCGGGAATCTCGATTGCCGATTGAAAAACTGCAAGATCAATCGCCACTGTTGACAGCAGGTGCGAAACCCGGTGACAAGGTGGTTTTTGATTTGCCCGGTGATGAAGGACGTTTTCTCACACCCGATGATAGTGTTGGCATTAAGCTGTATCGTACAGATCAGCCGCAGGCGAGTCCCGAACATCTGCAGTTACAACCAGCCTTGAAAAATTTACGTCATGCAGAAATTTGGCAGTTGACCTTTTTATTTCAGTTAGCCACCACCTATATCGCGTTTTTCATTATTGCCGCCTTAGTGTGGCGCTATAGCAATAGCATGCCGATGCGCGTTTTGGCTTTGGCAATGATGGCGATTATTCCGGATGTCTTTATTCCCTATTTGCCCGGTGGCGCATTACAAGATTTATTGTCTATTTACTTGTTTCCGATCGAGCTTTTTGTTGGTTACGTTTTCTTTACTTATTTCTGTCTGATTTTTCCCGAAGATAGACCGCATTGGCGCTTACCGGCAGTCCGATTGCTGTTCTATGTTTATGCACTTTGTTTCGCCTGTTTTGCGCTGTGCCAGATTTTGTTGAAGCTGGGTTCATTGCCCTGGGAGTTGAGAGAATATTTAGATATGCGCTTGTGGCGCCGAGGCCTCGCAATTTCTTCTGTCATTTTTTCTTTAGGTGCGCTGGCAATTTCATGGCGTTTCTCGAGTGGTATCACGCGTCAACGATTGGCGTGGATAGGTTTTTGTATGGGGAATATCTATGCAATTTACCTGTTTCACAATTTATCTCGCATTTTCGATGAAGAAAAATCACTGGCGTATTTTGAGTTCTTTAATTCCTTCATCATCTTCTTAGCCTACGTCGGTTTGGGTTATGCGGTACTGCGCAATCGCTTGTTTGATTTTAGTTTTGCGATCAATCGATTTAGTGTGTATGCCTTAGTGACGTTAGGGATGTTGGCAAATTTGGCGTTGATGCAGTTGTTCTTGGCTCCCTACTTGAGTTTGGACGAACGCTGGAAAACGCTGTTGTTCGATGTGATTTGTGGTTCTTTATTGGTGGCCGCCTACAAGCCTTTGCGTACCTTGGCGGAAAATGTCGTGCGCACTCGTCTGTATCCAAAGTGGCGAGCACAGCAGGAGGCTTTACAAATCGCGGTGGCAAATGGCGCGAATATTCAAGGGCAGACGCAATTGTTGTCACACTACTTGAGTGCCTTCAGTGCGTATACCGGTGGTGCGCCTTGTGCGATCTATACTTATCATGAGGGCTACTGTCGAAAAATAGCCGGGGATAGCGCATTTGCTCCGGAAATGGTTTATGCCTTGGGTGGAGACCTCGCCAGAGTTTTACGTTCACGGTTGCCACTATCTTTGCAAGAGTTGGCGGGTGAAAACGCGTTGATCGTGCCGTTTACACACCGGGGTTATTTGACAGGCATGTTATTACTCGGCGGTAAACCTGACTTTAATCAATATCGACCCGATGAAGTGCATACCATCGTCGAGACTGCTACGATGCTTGATCAGGATTTGCAGGCGGAAGCACAGCGCTCCCATCAGCAAATTTTGGCTGACAAAATGGCAGCTGAATTGCGGGCACGTGAATCTGCCGAGTTGGCAAATGAAGCCAAGAGCGCTTTTTTGGCGACCATGAGCCATGAAATTCGCACGCCGATGAACGCGATTATTGGACTAGCGTATCTTTCACTACGTACCGATCTCACGCAAAAGCAGCGCGATTATGTGAGTAAAATCCATAACGCTGGCAACGCTCTCTTGGGTATCATCAATAGCATTTTGGATTTCTCGAAAATTGAAGCTGGTAAGATGGAAATTGACCATAGTCCATTTTCATTAGATGACGTCATCAATCATTTGACTACCATCACAGCGCAAAGGGCGGACGAGAAGAATTTACGTTTGCAAATGACGATAGACGATAATGTGCCGCGTTTTTTGGTCGGCGATGCGATGCGTTTGGGGCAGATCCTGATTAATCTAGTGAATAACGCCATTAAGTTCACTGAACGTGGTGAAGTTAGTCTCCATGTAAACGCCGCCTCATTGCTCGATCTAGACGGTATGGATCATCAACAAGCTGGCTTGCTTTTGCGTTTTTCGGTCAGCGATACCGGAATTGGCATGAGCCAGGACGAAATTGGCCGCTTATTTTCTGCATTTACGCAGGCCGATAGTTCCACTAGCCGTCGTTTTGGCGGTACAGGCTTAGGCCTGTCGATCTCGCATCAATTGGTGGAATTGTTGGGCGGGCACATACAGGTCAAAAGTGAATCTAATGTCGGCTCTTGTTTTGAATTCACATTGCCTTTTGTGGCTTGCAGTCAAGCGACTTTACAACAAGTCGGCAGAAGCATTTCCGATAGTCAGCATAGCTACAGTAACACAGTGGTTTTGCTGGTGGAGGACAATGATATCAATCAGCAAATTGCCGTTGAACTATTGGCGACAGTTGGTATTGAGGTCGTGGTCGCTAACGGTGGGCAGCAAGCCTTGCGAGAGCTAGAGCGCCAAGACTCAGAGCGATTTGATTTGATTTTGATGGATCTGGAAATGCCTGGAATGGATGGACATCAGGCGACGCTACAGATCCGTCAGCAGGCCAAGTTCCACGCGCTCCCAATTATCGCCATGACCGCGCATGCGATGGCGGATGTGAGACAGCGTTGCATGGATGAAGGGATGCAAGACTTTTTGTCGAAGCCGGTTCAGCCCAATGCCTTATTTTGCACCTTAGCGCGCTGGTTGGAACATAAAGTCAAACCGAGTTCTATGGTCGAAGTTCGGCAAGAATTAGCTAGCTACGGCAATATTGCTGCAGTCGAAGAGGAGTTTGATATTAGCCGACTTCGTCATATTGATAGTCGACTAGGTTTGAGTTTAATGATGGGGAAACGTGATTTGTATTTGCAAGTATTGAGGCGATTTCGCGATGGCCAAGTCAATACAGCCGAGCAAATTCAATCTGCACTGACAGCGATGCAAGATGATCGAGTAATCCATCTGGTACATACCTTGAAAGGGCTAGCAGGCAGCATAGGCGCAAAGCAATTGCAAGCTGATGCGCTGCAACTAGAAAATGCAATGCAAAGTATGCAGCAAGCGCAACTTTCTCGTCAGGTATGTTTAACTTTGTGTGATCGCTTACAAAGTAGCCTGCACGATGTTTTACGAGAGCTACAAGAGACATTGCCAACGCTAATCGAGCCTACCGTAGACACTGTTGCGATGGCACAAATTAGTCGTGAGCAAGTGCGTACGACACTCAGTCAAATGATCTCGCTTTTGGATAGTTGTAGCGGTGATTGTCCGCAATATTTCGCAGAGAACCGTGGAATTTTGTTGCAAGTAGTCGATGTCGATTCGCTGGCGAACATCGAGCGACATATCGCTGAATACGCGTATGACGAAGTGCTTTCGCTGCTCAATCCAATTATGCAAACAGCCTGATTTTCTCGTTTGACTGATAGTCGTTTTAGGTAGGCATTATCGGCATAGATGATAGGGCAATTGTGACTTCATATTGGGCAAGCCAATGGCTGAGGTTTACACTACGCACTTTATTCTTTTTGATCAGTAGACCGAGAAAACTTATGAACCAAAACGTTGTACCCCCACTTGCTGATGTTAACCCTAGGTACAGCGCCCGCAGCCAAGCGATCGAACCGTTCCATGTAATGGCCTTGCTGGCACGTGCCAATGAACTGCAAGCTGCTGGTCATGATGTGATTCATTTGGAAATTGGCGAGCCTGATTTTGTTACCGCATCGCCGATCATTGCGGCTGGTCAAGCGGCATTGGCGAATGGCCATACGCGTTACACAGCAGCGCGTGGATTGCCGCAATTGCGCGAGGCGATTAGTGGTTTTTATCAGCAGCGTTATGATTTACAAGTTGATCCAAAACGGATCTTAATTACGCCCGGTGGATCCGGTGCGCTTTTACTCGTCACCAGCCTATTGGTGGATCCTGGCAAGCAATGGCTTATGGCAGATCCGGGCTACCCATGTAATCGGCATTTTTTACGCTTGATTGAAGCCTCGGCGCAGCTGGTGCCCGTCGATGCGAATGTGCGTTATCAATTGACACCAGAGCTTGTCGCTCAACATTGGCAGGAGAATACTGTTGGCGCGCTATTGGCATCGCCAGCGAACCCGACTGGGACCTTGCTGAGTCGTGAAGAGTTGCGCGCCTTGTCGCTTGCAATAAAAGCCCGCGGTGGGCACTTAGTGGTGGATGAGATTTATCATGGGCTGACCTATGGTGTCGATGCCAGTAGTGTCTTAGAAGTTGATAACGAGGCCTTTGTGCTGAACAGTTTTTCCAAGTATTTCGGCATGACAGGTTGGCGTTTGGGTTGGTTGGTAGCGCCAGAAGCTGCCGTGCCAGAGCTAGAAAAGCTCGCACAAAATCTGTATATAAGTGCCCCAAGTATGGCGCAATATGCAGCCTTGGCATGCTTCGAACCTGAGACTATCGCAATCTTCGAACAACGCCGCCACGCTTTTTCACAACGGCGAGATTTTTTATTACCCGCCTTGCGGCAGTTGGGTTTCCGCATTGCTGTGGAACCTCAAGGTGCGTTTTATCTCTATGCAGACATTAGTGCGTTTGGCGGCGATGCCTACGCGTTTTGTCAGCATTTTCTTGAGACTCAATATGTCGCTTTCACCCCAGGCTTAGATTTTGGGCGTTATCAAGCGCAGCAACATGTGCGCTTTGCCTATACACAAGACTTACCCCGTTTACAGCAGGCGGTTGAGCGCATTGCCCGTGGTTTAAAAACTTGGTGCGGAAATTTGTCGTAGCAATCATGCCAAGCTAAATGCTCGCACTTTGCAATTCGGCTTCGACATGACTATCCTGTAGTTGAAGATTGAGGATACGAATGGATATCGCTAGCATTTCAACTAGTTCAATTGCTACATATGACCTCGCTAAGACTATACAATTGGCGGGTGGAGTTGCGCCAACTCAAGACGCAGGTAGGCAAGGCGCGAATAAAGGCAAAGTATTACTTGAGGAAGATAAAGCTAAGCAATTAAGTGAGGCAGATGCTGCTCTAGTAGCCAAGTTGCAAGCGCGTGATCGCGCAGTGCGCCAACATGAAATGGCACACCTTGCCGTCAGTGGTGGATTGGCAACTTCAGGAGCAAGTTTCACTTATCAAAAAGGGCCAGACGGCGTTGACTATGCAGTCGGCGGTGAAGTGAGTATTGACACTTCACCTGGCCGCACACCAGAAGATACGATCGCTCGCGCCAGACAAATTCAGGCGGCGGCTCTTGCGCCTGCTGATCCTTCGGGGCAAGATCGTGCAGTGGCATCGCAAGCCGCCCAAATGGAGATCGCAGCACGTGCGCAATTGGCAGCGCAATCGGGAGCTGATGTGAGCAAAGTCACTGCAGGCAATAGTGATAGCAACGCCAGAGAGCAAGCCATCAAAGTGCAACGAGCCTACAGCGAGCCAGCGACGGAATCATTGATTAGCATTTATGTTTGAGTTTTTTAGCACGAGAAAGTTGGGTATCATTTTTTGTGATGCCCCTATTTTTATTCTGTATTTTTCAAACACCAGAACTCTCACTACACTGTGAACACAGCAGATTTCAAAGGAAGTCGAGAAAGCGCTGCAGCGAATGGGTGTGGTCTCCATCCCAGAATTTCGAAAGCTTTCTTTGATGTCTCCAGTTTGCAATCAGCGCGGTGAAGGGTGTTGGAAGTCCTAAAACCTGATTCTCGTATGACGATGGTCTCTCTCCCGGCGTTATAGCGACGAATAGGTTTAGGACTTACGCAAAATTGCGCTGGCTAGGCGTTGAGCCGAAGACAGTGCAATTGCACGGCAAGGCGAACACAACGTCGCCAGCGTCTGTTTTGCGTAAGTCCTTAGGTTTTAGGAAATAGTCATGGTGAAAACATCGGACTTTTCCCCGCCTTTCTCTATCGCTGACTGGGCAAATTGAATTAAAATGGCTGCCATCTCAGCCGATGCAACTAGAACTTATGGCGATTACCTTCCCATAAGCTCAGAACAGACTTGTGTCTTACCGGACGCAGCCCAAGTTCTTTGCACACAAAAATCACAAATTTTTTGGAGCTCTACAATGTCATCCGACACAGCAATGAAATCTGCTGGTCTGGTGGAAGCGTCTTCGCTTTCGTCCGCCTCAGCATCTGAAACAAATTCAGCAACATCCTCCGACGTCAACGCAACTAGTGCATTAGCGCCAGTCACTCTCGACGACAAATACACTTCGAATACCGGCACTATTTTCTTATCAGGCATTCAGGCATTAGTGCGCTTGCCGATGATACAAAGACAGCGTGATCTCGCCGCTGGCTTGAATACGGCTGGTTTCATCTCAGGATATCGTGGCTCGCCGCTCGGAGGTTTGGATGAAACTTTGTGGAAAACCAAAAAACTACTAGAGCTGCATCACGTTAAGTTCGTGCCAGGCGTGAATGAAGATCTCGCCGCCACCGCGGTGTGGGGCACGCAAACCGTCGACCTGATCGGCCCAGCGAAATACGATGGCGTGTTCGGTTTGTGGTACGGCAAAGGACCAGGCGTAGATCGCAGTGCCGACGTCTTCAAACACATGAATCATGCTGGTACATCGAAACATGGTGGCGTGATCTTGGTCGCTGGTGACGATCACGGTGCTTATTCTTCGACCTTGCCGCATCAGTCAGATCATATTTTTTCCGCCTGCATGATTCCTATGTTGTATCCCGCCAATGTGCAGGAATACTTAGACTTGGGTTTGCATGCGTGGGCGATGTCGCGTTTCTCCGGTTGTGCAGTGGGCTTCAAGGCCTTGGCCGATACGGTTGAATCCACTTCCTCAGTGGACGCCGACCCTTTCCGTTTAAAGATCACGATCCCAGAAGATTTCGTGATGCCAGAGGGGGGGCTCAATACACGCCTCTCGCTCGACACTTTAGGCATACAAGCGCGCAAGCAAGAAGCCTTGATGCAAGACTACAAAATCTATGCAGCTTTAGCGTATGCGCGTGCCAACAAACTCAATCATGTGACGATAGATAGCCCGCATGCCAAACTTGGTATTGTCGCTTCTGGCAAGTCTTACCTCGATGTCTTAGAAGCGTTTGAAAATCTCGGTATCGATGAACAGATGGCGGCTGACATCGGTATTCGTCTCTACAAAGTATCGATGCCTTGGCCTCTGGAACCAGACGGCGTGCGCGAATTTGCGCAAGGCTTGGACGAGATTTTGGTAGTGGAAGAAAAACGTCAAATGGTCGAGTACCAACTCAAAGAGCAACTCTACAACTGGCGCGACGATGTACGTCCTCGCGTGATCGGTAAGTTTGACGAAAAAGGTGAGTGGGTTGCCCCGCGTGGTGAATGGTTATTGACTTCGAAAGCGGATTTCTCAGTTTCGCAAATCGCACGCGTGATTTCTGCGCGTATTGCGAGATTTCATACCAGCGACTTGATCAAAGCACGTTTGGCTTTCCTCGAAGCCAAAGATGAGGTGCTGAACAAACAAGTCAACACGCCAGCCCGTCCCGCTTACTATTGCTCAGGTTGCCCACACAATACGTCGACTAAAGTACCGGAAGGTAGTTTGGCTTTAGCAGGTATCGGTTGCCACGTAATGGCGACGGCGATTTATCCAGAGTTCAATAAACTGACCACGCACATGGGTGGGGAGGGCGCACCGTGGATCGGTCAGTCGGCCTTCTCGACTTTGCCACACGTGTTCCAAAATCTCGGTGATGGTACCTACTTCCATTCCGGCTATCTGGCGATTCGTGCAGCAGTCGCATCGAAGGTCAATATCACTTACAAAATTTTGTATAACGATGCGGTGGCGATGACAGGTGGTCAGCCTGTCGATGGCACCATCAGCGTACAAATGATGGCGCAACAAATGGCAGCTGAAGGCGTGAAGCGCATCGCTTTAGTGACCGAAGATTTAACACGTTACACAGATCGTAGCGGCTTACCAGCCATCATCACTTTGCACGACCGCAAAGACATGGATGCGGTACAACGTGAGTTGCGCGAAATCGAAGGTGCAAGCGTCTTAATTTACGATCAAACCTGCGCAGCGGAAAAACGCCGTCGCCGCAAAAAAGGTCAATTCCCTGACCCGAATCAACGCATGTTTATCAACGAAGCAGTGTGTGAAGGATGTGGCGATTGCGGTGTGCAATCGAACTGTACGTCCATCATGCCGGTAGAAACCGAATTTGGTCGCAAGCGTGCGATTGATCAGTCTTCCTGCAATAAAGATTATTCCTGCGTTAAAGGTTTCTGTCCAAGTTTCGTGACTGTAGAAGGCGGTAAGTTAGTGAAGTCAAAAACGGGTGTCACACAGAAAAATCAGACCGATGACTTCGGTGATTTACCTTTACCTGTTTTGCCAAGCTGCGACACGTCCTACAATATTTTGTTGAACGGTATCGGCGGCACTGGTGTGATTACAGTTGGTGCTTTGCTCGGTATGGCAGCGCATCTCGAAGGCAAGGTCGCTTCGGTATTGGATATGACAGGCATGTCGCAGAAAAATGGTTCTGTGACTTCCCATATTCGTATCGTGGAAAAAGTCAGCAAACTGCGCGCACAACGTATCCCAACTGGTGAAGCAGATTTGATTTTGGGTTGCGATATTTTGACGGCAGGCCAACATGATGCGATCTCCAAAATGCGCGCTGGCCGTACACGTGCTGTGATCAATACACATGAGCAACCAACCGGACCATTCGCCAAAAATCCTGATTGGCAATTCCCATTAGAATCGACTGAGCGTTTGATCTCTGATTCCGTTGGCGGCAACGTGGATTTCGTCAATGCCACAAAACTCGCGACTGCTTTGATGGGCGATTCTATTGCCACTAATTTGTTCATCCTAGGTTTCGCTTTCCAGAAAGCTGCGATACCTTTATCCGAAGCGGCTTTGCTACGTGCGATTGAATTGAACGGTGTGGCAATCGACGCTAATAAAAAAGCCTTCTTGTGGGGACGCAGAGCGGCAGTCGATCTGGCGCGCGTAGAAAAAATCGCGATCCCAGCGCAACCAGTCGTGATTCAAATGCCGCAAAGCTTAGATACCATCATCAAGCGTCGCGTCGCCTTTTTGACTGAATACCAAGATGCAGCTTACGCTGCACAGTACGAAGAACTCGTTAGCAAAGTGCGCGCAGTTGAAGAAAAAATCGGCGGGACCAAGTTGGCGACAGCAGTAGCAAAATACGCCTACAAATTGATGGCTTACAAAGACGAATACGAAGTCGCGCGTTCGTACACCAACGGCGAGTTCACAGAAAAATTGAAACAACAATTTGAAGGTGATTTTTCAGTTAAATTCAATTTGGCACCACCTCTGTTTTCTAAGAAAGATGGTCAAGGCCATTTGATCAAAGCGCAATATGGTTCCTGGATGTGGCAAGCATTTAAATTGTTAGCGAAGTTTAAGGGTTTGCGTGGTACCAAATTAGATATCTTTGGCTACACTGAAGAGCGTCAAAAAGAGCGCGCTTTGATCACTGATTATCGCGATACGATCTTGTCTTTGCTGACTAAACTCAACGCAGACAATGTCGATCAAGTCATCGCGATAGCGAGCTTGCCAGAAAAAATCCGTGGCTTTGGTCATGTGAAGGAAAAGGCTATGCAGGCTTATCATGTTGAAAAAGCGGCTTTGATGAACGCGCCTAGTAAACAACAAGCAGCTTGATTTTTCTGCTGCCGTTCATCTATATGTCGAAGTCTAAAAAATGGCAATAAAACAGCAAACTTATTAGGCGTCACTCTTGCGAAGGCAGGAGTCCAGTGACTTTCGTCGATCAAGCAACGGCGCTGGATTCCTGCCTACGCAGGAATGACAAATCTTGCTGTAAAGTAGACTCTAGTTAGCACATCGAAATGAAAACGGTCCTGTATCGCCAAAACCAACACAAAACCACAATTAATAAGTGACGTGAACGTAAACGTAAATCGAAACGTCATATAATCGAAACCATCGAAAAAAGACGCCCAAACCATGCCACAAGCATCTAAGGAATAAAAATGACTGATCTATCCATCGCCGAGAAGTTAACCGAATACAAACCAGCCAACAAAGTCCGCTTCGTGACTGCAGCATCCCTGTTCGACGGTCACGACGCCTCGATCAATATCATGCGCCGCATCTTGATGGCGAATGGCGCCGAAGTCATCCATCTTGGTCACAACCGTTCAGTAGAAGAAATCGTCACCGCAGCCTTGCAAGAAGATGCGCAAGGTATCGCGATTTCCAGTTACCAAGGTGGACACGTCGAGTATTTCAAATACATGATCGACTTGCTCAAGCAACGTGGCGGTGAACACATCAAAGTATTTGGTGGCGGTGGTGGCGTGATCGTACCAGAAGAAATCGCGGATCTGCATGCTTATGGCGTGACACGCATTTTCAGTCCAGAAGATGGTCAACGCATGGGCTTGGTCGGCATGATTTTGTCCATGATCAAAGCTTGCGACATCGACCTATCACCATTCGCACCAACAAGTTTAGATGTGTTGCAACAGGGCGAACTCGCCGATAAACATCGCCCACTGGCGCAACTGATTACCGCATTAGAAAACGATAAAGTCGATGCGGGTTTACGCGCGACCATTATTGAATCAGCTAAGGCAATCAAGACACCAGCCTTCGGTATCACAGGCACAGGCGGTGCAGGTAAGTCTTCGTTAACCGATGAATTGATTCGTCGTATTCGTCTCGATCAAGATGATGAACTGAATATCGCTTTGATCTCTATCGATCCTTCACGTCGTAAATCCGGCGGTGCTTTGCTCGGCGACCGCATTCGTATGAATGCGATCAACCCATGGAAGGGCAAGGTGAAAGTTTTCATGCGTTCTTTGGCGACACGTGAAGCAGGCTCAGAAATTTCTCAAGCATTACCAGACGTCATCGCTGCTTGCAAAGTAGCAGGCTTTGATTTGGTGATTGTCGAAACATCCGGTATCGGTCAAGGCGATGCAGCGATTGTGCCGCATGTGGATTTGTCGATGTATGTGATGACACCAGAATTCGGTGCAGCATCGCAGTTAGAAAAAATCGACATGCTCGATTTCGCTGATTTTGTTGCCATTAATAAGTTCGATCGCAAAGGTGCACAAGATGCACAACGCGATGTGGCAAAACAATACCAACGCAATCGCGAAATGTGGACCAAGAAGCCGGATGAAATGCCAGTCTATGGCACACAAGCGTCGCGCTTTAATGATGACGGCGTTACTGCTTTGTACCAAGGCATTTTGCCTGAGTTAGTCGCACGTGGTCTAAAAGCGAAACCAAGCAAACTCGCGCCAGTAAGCAGTAAAACATCTAGCGCACAAAACGTCATCGTGCCACCAGCTCGCAGTCGCTACTTGGCAGAAATCGCCGATAGCGTACGTGCTTATCACAAGCATACTTACAAACAAGTGGGTATCGCCCGTGAACGTCAGCAATTGCAGGCGACTAAGCAGATGTTGACCGTCGCAGGTAAGACGGCTGACTTCGACGACCTCATCACCGAGCGCGACAATAAGCTTGATGCAGAATCTAAAAAACTGGTCGCGATGTGGCCAGACATGCAGAAAGCTTATGCTGGCGACGAATACGTAGTGAAAATCCGCGACAAAGAAATCCGCACGCAGCTCATCAGCAGCACTTTGTCTGGCACAAAAATCCGTAAAGTCGCCTTGCCACGCTTTGAAGATCACGGCGAAATCTTGCGCTGGTTAATGTTAGAAAACGTCCCAGGCTCTTTCCCATTCACCGCAGGTGTGTTTGCATTCAAACGTGAAGGTGAAGACCCAACGCGTATGTTTGCTGGTGAAGGTGACCCGTACCGTACTAATCGTCGTTTCAAACTCGTATCGCAAGGCATGGATGCGAAGCGTTTGTCGACCGCGTTTGATTCCGTCACTTTGTACGGTGCCGACCCAGCGATTCGCCCAGACATCTACGGCAAAATTGGTAACTCTGGAGTCTCCGTCGCAACCTTGGAAGACATGAAAGTCCTCTACGATGGTTTCGATTTGTGCGATCCAGCGACTTCTGTTTCCATGACGATCAACGGCCCAGCGCCAACGATTTTGGCCTTCTTCATGAACACCGCGATTGATCAGCAAATGGAAAAATTCCGTGCGGATAACAAGCGCGAACCAACTGCCGATGAAGCCGCGAAAATCCGTGCATGGGTCTTGATGAATGTACGTGGCACGGTGCAGGCCGATATTTTGAAAGAAGACCAAGGTCAAAATACCTGCATCTTCTCGACTGAGTTCTCACTCAAAGTCATGGGCGATATTCAAGAATATTTCGTGCATCACCAAGTGCGTAATTTCTATTCTGTATCGATCTCTGGTTACCATATTGCCGAAGCAGGCGCGAACCCGATTTCACAATTGGCATTTACTTTGTCGAACGGCTTTACCTTTGTCGAAGCCTACCTCGCACGCGGCATGCACATCGATGATTTCGCTGCGAACTTGTCCTTCTTCTTCAGTAACGGCATGGACCCAGAGTACACCGTACTCGGTCGCGTCGCTCGCCGTATCTGGGCAGTCTCTATGCGTGATAAATACGGCGCAAATGATCGTAGCCAGAAGTTGAAATACCATATCCAAACTTCCGGTCGCAGCTTGCATGCACAGGAAATCGACTTCAACGATATCC
>JAYVHZ010000003.1:0-6513 GCA_043770645.1 Undibacterium sp.
CGAGCGTGCACGCACGACAAATGTTTGTCCATACATATTCAGTGAAATGCCCTTGCCGTGTCGCTCCAAGAGGGGAACGCCTAGTTCTTTTTCTAAATCACGTAAACCACGGGTAATGGCTGGTTGCGCCAAACCTAAGCTACGGGCAGCACCGCGAATGCTGTTGGCATCGGCGACAGCGACCAAATTACGGAGTTGGTGAAGTTTCATGTAACCATCAAAAATAAGAAAAAATAGCAAAAGTGATACTCAATAGGTATCAATACAACTATTATGCACTCTGTTTGTTCTCTGTTTGAATCACTAAACTGAGATTTTATAACTTGAACAAATTTGATTTCACACAGGAGACCATGATGAAACGTAGATTGATCACCCTCGTCGCTGGCGGCTTACCTCTAGCATTAACGCTAGGATTATTCACCCACTCGAGCTGGGCGCAAACTTATCCTACGCAGTCGATACGCCTTATCTCCCCGTTCCCCGCTGGTAGCGGGCCTGATGTGGTGGCACGCATTATCGGGGAAAAGCTCTCAACAAACTGGAAGCAACCCTTTGTGGTGGACGCAAAGCCGGGTGCAAATGGTTTTATAGCACTAGGTGCAGCCAAACTCGCGCCAGCGACTGGGCATGACTTGTTGCTGGCAGATGTCGGGCATATGGCCATCAGCACGTCTTTGTTTAAAAAATTACCTTATGACGCTAAAGCAGACTTTATGCCAGTAGGCGGGGTATATCGTACCTCTTTCTTTATTGTGGTGGGTGCAAACAGCCCTTACAAAACAGCGAAAGACTTGCTCACGGCCGCTGCAGCGACACCGGGCAAGTTGACTTATGGTTCGAATTCGGTCGGTGGCCCCTTGCATTTAGGTGCAGCGCAAGTGGAAGCTGCTTCGAGTACGAAAATGCTACATGTTCCGTTTAAAGAAATTTCACAACTTTATACGGCCGTGTCAACCGGTGAGGTAGATTGGGCGATGGGCAGTATTGCCAGTGCTGGCGCTTTGATGCGCGCTGGAAAGCTGCGGTTTCTCGCCATCGCTGATGATGCCCGTGCACCTAGCTTGCCAGCCGTGCCAACGCTAGAAGAGGCTGGTGGTCCAAAGGGCGTAAAAGCACGCACTTGGGTGGGCATGTTTGCGCCCAAAGCCACTCCCACAGCCGTGATTGATACGGTCAACAAAGCCTTGAACGATGCTTTAAAACAACCTGATGTGATAGAAAAATTCGCCAACTTTGGATTTGTGCCCTACCCAATCACGCCCGCTGCACTCGCTAGTTTGGTGGACAGCGACACCGTAGTTTATGCAGATATGGTCAAGCGCACCGGGGCGAGCGTTGATTAAAAAATGGCTATGAAAACAGATATTGTCATTGTCGGTGGCGGACCGGCGGGCTTGATGCTTGCTATCGAGCTGGGTTGCCGAGGCATCGACTGCATGGTCTTGGAAGAAGACGTGGATGCGCCGGACTTTCCTAAAGCCAACGCCACGTCGTCTCGAACCATGGAGCATTACCGTCGCCGTGGTTTTTCAACAGAAATTAGACAACTCGGTTTAGCGGCCGACTATCCGCAAGACATTATTTACTGCACCACCTTAGCGGGCAGGGAGTTGACACGCTTTGTCATCCCCTCGCGCAGCCAAGCCTTGGATCAAACATCATTGGGTGACTACGGTGAAGCCGCTTGGCCAACGCCAGAACTACCACACCGTGCACAACAAATGCTGATCGAGCCAGTCTTACGTGCGCAAGCGCAGAAGTATTCAAGTGTGAAGTTGATGCTGGGTTGGCAAGCGCAGTCATTCAAGCAAGATTCACAGAAAGTGAATGTACTTGCTAGCAGAACAGATGGAAAAGATGCGGATAGCAAATTGCATGAAATAACAGCGCAATACATCGTCGGCTGTGATGGCCCAAGAAGTATGGTTCGCAAAACCTGTGGCATTCGTTACAACGGGCAAAGCGAAGAGGAGCGAGATTTTTTTGGCGGCCAAATGCTGTCTGTATTTTTTACTTCACAGTCGCTTTACCAAGTGTTGAACAAAGACAAAGCGTGGATGTATTGGGCCGTTAACGCTGTTCAACGCGGTTTGTTGATTGCGATTGATGGCATTGATAAATTTCTTTTTTGCTTACAGTTAAAACCAGGTCAAACCATAGAAACGGTTGATTACAAAGCGGCCATGTTTGCTGCAATAGGTGCTGAATTTGAGTTTAACTTGATTGCCAAAGCACCGTGGAATGCCGGATTTACCTTGGTTGCAGACAAGTTGTCGCACGAACGCGCCTTTATCGCAGGCGACGCGGCGCATTTATTCACCCCCACCGGTGGCATGGGCTACAACACCAGCGTGGATGATGCCGTGAACCTTGGCTGGAAGCTAGCTGCTATCGTGCAAGGTTGGGCTTCTACGAGGTTGCTTGAATCGTATGACGCAGAGCGCAAACCTATTGCTTACCGAAACACCGCCTTTGCGCGGTCTATGGCGGACAGCATTGGCCTTATAAAAATAGCGCCCAATATTGATGGTGAAGGGGTTGAAGCTGAATTGATTCGACGGCAATTAGGTGAAGCATTACGTCAGCACGTTAGAAATGAATTCAATATCCCTGGTTTGCAATTGGGTCTGCGCTACGAGGGAAGCCCCATCGTCAGCACTGAGTCGACCGTTTGTCCTGCAGATTTACCCAATCACTTCGTACCAGACGCTAGGCCGGGCGCACGAGCGCCGCACATTTGGCTGGATGGAAAGTCTATCTTTGACATGTTCGGGCGAGATTTTACGCTGCTTTGCTTATGTGAATTGGATGGCGAAAATTTGACCCAGAAATGGATGACATCAGCACAGTCAAAAGGCATTCCACTGTCAATTTTGCATATAAAAAATGTTGAGGCACGTGAACTGTACGGTGCAGATATGGTGCTGATCCGACCAGACCATCATGTTGCTTGGCGCGGCAATAGCGATAAGCAAAGCGATGACCATCCAGATGCCGAGCCAGATGCCATTTTGTCAACAGCTTGCGCGAATGACATAAGTCTTGAATGTAACAACCAAATAACTTAAGAAAATTATCATGCGATTTCTAAATTTCAAACAAAACGGTCCGAATGGTCAAACTGGATTGGCTATTGCCGAAGGCACACAGTTTAAAGGCCTACTCGCCAATGATGTCAACTATCCTGGCACATTGCATGAGCTATTGCTCAAAGGCTCAGATGCTGTGAAAGCTGCAGCAGTTGTGCTGAGCAAAGGCGCTGTTGTCGATGTCGCAAACGTCACCTATCTGCCTCCTATCGAAAATCCGAGTCACATTTGGTGCATTGGGTTGAACTACATTGATCATTCGATTGAAAGTGGATTTGCCATACCTACTTATCCGGCCATTTTTTCACGCTTTTCGTCCAGCATGATCGGGCATGGTGCGCCTATCATCCGTCCCAAAGTATCTACACAATTGGACTACGAAGCCGAATTGGTAGCCGTGATCGGCAAAGCTGGTCGTTATATCTCTAAAGACAAAGCGCTTGAGCACGTCGCAGGCTATTCAATTTGCAACGATGCCTCGATACGAGATTACCAATTCAAATCCGCCCAATGGACGATGGGTAAAAATTTTGACGACACGGGCCCATTCGGTCCATTTTTTGTAACGAGTGATGAACTACCCCTTGGCGCTACGGGTTTGAGAATTCAAACTCGACTCAACGGTGTCACGGTGCAAGATGCCAACACATCGTCACTCATTTTTGACGTGGCTACCTTGGTCAGTCAACTCAGCGAAGCTGTGTGTTTACAACCTGGCGACATTATCGTTACAGGAACGCCTTCTGGTGTTGGTTTAGCACATAAGCCACCGCTATGGATGAAGCATGGCGATGTGTGTGAAGTCGAAATTGAAGGACTCGGCATTTTGCGCAACCCTATCGTTGATGGGTCATGATGCAAAAATCTATCCTAGCAGCATTCGTGATGGCCTTATGCGGCTTGTCTGGATTAGTCGCTGAAGCGCATGCAAATACCCTTCTTGCAGGTACCTCACTCACGAGCACCTTAGTGCTTACGGGTGGCACCATCATCGGCAATGATCGTGATTCTTCAGGCGTACTGAACTTTAAGGGTATTCCGTACGCAGCGGCGCCGGTGGGTGATCTTAGATGGAAAGCACCCCAATCGGCGCCGAACTGGACGTTGGCCAGAGATGCCAAACAATATGGAAAAACCTGTTGGGCCAGTGGTTTACCTGCCGCTGGTTTGGTTAGTGCCAATGCCACAGCCAATGAAGACTGCTTGTTCTTAAATATTTGGAGCAGTGCCAACGAGGCGAGTGAACGTCGTCCCGTCATGGTTTGGCTGCACGGCGGCGGATTTCAGTTCGGCGCATCAGGTGACCCGCGTTGGGAGGGTAACAATCTGGCGAAAAAAGGCGTGGTCGTCGTTTCCTTGAATTACCGCTTAGGCGTTTTCGGGTATTTGGCACGCAATGACTTAGACGCGGAATCTGCTGCGTCGTCTGGCATGTACGGCATGCAAGACCAGTTGGCTGCACTGAAATGGGTCAAGTCAAATATCGCGTCTTTCGGGGGCGACCCCGAAAACATCACCCTGTTTGGCGAGTCAGCTGGCGCGCATGCGGTGGGCATGCTTTCAACTTCACCATTGGCTAAGGGTTTATTCAACAAAGTCATTGGTCAAAGCGGCGCATTTTGGGAAAGCCGGTTTGGACGGACGCCATCACACAGCGTTGTGACAGCAAAAGGTGATAGCTTTGGCGCCATGTTGGGCGCTACTAACCTAGCCGCACTTCGCGCCTTGCCAGCCGCATCTTTGCTTGAATTGGCGAATCGTCAGTCGCCTTTCGGCCCCAGCGTTGATGGCTATGTTTTAACTGAAGAGCCAGCCGTGCGATTCGCAGCGGGTAGACAGATTGACGTACCGCTTTTGGTTGGGCAAAACCAGGTTGAAGGTGATCCGTTCTTTCGCCCGGGTTTTGGTCTGGCGTTGCCCCATACAGCAACAGCTTTTTCATCTGCCTTTACCACCGCACTTGGCACGGCTACTAAGGTCACTGATGCCTTGGCCGCAACCGGACTTTATGCGTCCGACACCGATGCTAACGCTTTGCTATCGTCGCAACAGCTGCTTGGTGATCTCACCATTGGTTTTCAAACCTGGGCTTGGGGCGTAAGCCAAAAAGCCACTGGGAAATCACCCGTTTATTCGTACTACTTCAACCAATCTGGTTCACCATTAACAGCCTACACGCCATCGGCTATTCATGTGTCAGAAGTTCCTTATGTATTTCAAAATTTGGTACCTAAAGTTGCCTTTGCAGGTCCAATGGCTGGCGTGACAGTGCTACCCGCGGCACAAGACATGGCGTTGGCTGACGTGATGTCTTCGTACTGGACAAACTTCGCCAAAACCAGCAACCCCAATGGTGCGGGCTTACCAGAATGGGCTGAATACTCAGGCGCGGGCGGAACTGTGATGAATCTGGGCATCACCGTGGCCGCTGCACCTGAAGCAGGTACGCCCCGATTAGCTCGATATCAATTCTTAAATGAATTTCGAAGCACAACGGGCAGTCTAACCATCCGTTTTCTACCTTGATTAGAGATTGGGCACGATGCACCACGCTTCTCTTTATCGTTTTTTTTCATTGAAAGGACGCCCATGCAACCAGAAAAAAATTCCAAAACAACGCCTAGCCGATCCGGCGTAACAGCTGTTCACTCCGTCAATCACGTAGTATTCACAATACCGGATATTGAGCCCGCAAAATCGTTCTACACCTCCTTCGGGTTGGATGTCAGACCCTCAGCCCAAACTGATTCTCAAATCGACCTTTTCACCTATGGTCACCCACATTGCTGGATGAGTGTGGTTGCGAATGGTCGAGCAAAAGCCTTGCAGTATGTAAGCTTCGGCATTTACCAAGAAGACGAAGCTGCATTTAAGAAAAAATTCGAGAATTTAGGCATTGCTTGCGAACCTCACCCGCTGGCGAAAACCAACGGCAAAACCGAAGGCATGTGGCTGAGAAGCCCAGACGGCACGGCGATGCAATTGATCGTGGCCGACAAAGTGTCACCCGATCAAAAAACAATACGAAGCATGCCACGCGGTTTAGCCCGACCCGATGCAGCCGCGCAGATGCGCAGTCAATCTGCCAAAGTGATGCCGCGCTGTTTATCGCACGTGTTGCTTTTCACTGCTGATGTATCACGCATGATAGATTTTTGTGAAACTATGCTTGGCTTGCGTTTGTCAGATCGCTCGGCAGATCTCGTTGCTTTTATGCATACACCACACGGCAGTGACCACCATTTATTGGCCTTCGTTAAATCCAATGGCCCCGGCTTGCACCACACCAGTTGGGACGTTGGAAGTATTGACGAGGTAGGTGAAGGCAGTGAGCAGCTACGCATCGCAGGCTATTCAGAGGGTTGGGGGGTGGCGCGGCACGTACTGGGATCGAACTATTTTTATTATGCGCGCGACCCAT
>JAYVHZ010000004.1:0-3410 GCA_043770645.1 Undibacterium sp.
CGGTTTAGGCTTGAGCATATCCAAAGCGATTGTCGAACGTCATGGTGGGACGATTGGATACGACTCTGTTCTTGGTCAGGGAACTACTTTCTATTTTGATCTACCTCAACAGCAACTTGCTCCTACGTCGCATAATGTGTCTGACAACCATCCTGTACTCATATGTGAAGATAACGCTGATGTAGCAGAAATCTTAAAATCGTTGCTCGAGGAAGAACAGATAGGCAGTGAAATCGTTTCAACAGGGTATGCGGCCAAGGCCGCATTGACGAGTAAGCAGTACAAATTATTACTACTCGACCTGACACTCCCAGATATTGATGGCCTGTCTTTGTTGCGAGATTTGCGCGGCACTGCCGGGTTGGAAAACTTGCCAGTGATTGTGGTGTCTGGCCGTGCACTCGAAGGTAAAAAAGCGTGGAGTGGCGATGCGTTGGCGGTGATCGATTGGCTACAAAAACCGCTTGATGAACATCGACTCATTTCCGCCGTCAGACTAGCCTTTGCCAATATTGCCCGACCATCCATTCTTCACGTGGATGATGATGCTGACATACTGCTTGTGACGCAGCATTTAATTGAGGATTTAGGATTTTATGACAGCGCAATGAGCTTGGAAGCCGCAAAAGAAAAATTACTTAAGAACAAATTTGATCTTGTCTTACTTGATTTAAATTTATCTGACGGCTCCGGGCTAGAGTTACTGCCATTGTTACCACTCGAAACCCGCGTTGTCGTCTATTCTGGAAGCGAGCCAGCGATCGAAGTTAAAGATCTTATTGCTGCTGCGTTGACTAAAGGCACAACCACCAGTGACAGCCTGCTGGCAACCATTAGAAGCGCTCTTGCCACATAATATTTATCTAGGAAAATTGATTATGCTTTTATTATATGTAGACGATGAGACCGATATCCGTGACATCGTTGAATTTGCTCTGGAAGATGAGGATGATATTGAATTTGTCACCACGGACAATGGCGAAGAGGCGATCGAAATGAATGCGCGTCTACAACCAGATCTGATCCTGCTTGATGTGATGATGCCGAAAATAGACGGACCAGAAACGCTTAGACGCATTAGATTAGGGAGCTCAAACCAAAACGTTCCGATCGCCTTTATCACGGCTAAGATACAAAAAACGGAAGTCGCATTTTTACATTCACTAGGTGCGGTAGACGTGATTGAAAAACCGTTCGATCCTCTTGCTTTGGCAGAGAGAATTCGACACATTTTGAGGGAATCTAATGCCTAACTCTGTTAAAACTAAAAATACTGATCGATACCGTACACTACAAGAACGCTATGGTTCTGGCCTGCCGGGACGAATCGCTGAAATTGAAGAGATTTGGCTTGAAATAAAGAGCTCCTCCGACCAATCTGGACTGGCAAACGAGCTGCGAAGGCAAGTTCATGGCATCGCAGGCTCGGCGGGCACCTTCGGCTTTTCTCGGATGAGTGAGGTCGCGCATCAGTTTGACGCATTGTTATACAGAGCCTTGGATGATGGCAGCGATTTAAAGGCGGCGAGCGAATCTATTACCCCTTTAGTGAACAGAATGCAGCATTTGGCGGCGGCTGGCCCGGACGTTATCAATACTTACCTAGATAAAGTGACCGAACCTAAGCAGGCTAGCAGGTTGGTTTATCTGATTGAAGATGATCCTTTGCAAGCCGAGAAAGTCTCCGGTCAACTGCGCGTCTTCGGTTGGGATGTCCAAGTTTTTGTCAATACCACAGTGGCAGAAGCAGCTTTGGTCGAGCAGGCGCCAGCCGCTATCATTGTCGATATTGGCATGCCTGAAGGCGAACTGGCAGGTGCGCATATGATGAAGCGGCAAAACCTGAAGAGACCAAAAATTTTCATTTCTGCACGTTGGGATTGGCAGGCTCGTCTGGCGGCGGTTCATGCCGGTGCCGATGCCTATTTTCGCAAACCCGTGGATGTTAATGCGCTCTCGGCTGTACTGACGGATCTGACAGAGCCGAGCGAGAATGAACCCTACAGAATCCTGATTGTCGATGATATGCAAGTGTTGGCCGAACACTACGCGGCCGTTTTACAGCAGGCAGGCATGCGCACTATGGTTGTGACTGATCCAGCAGAGTTAATCAATGCGGTCGAAAATTTCTCGCCTGAATTGGTATTACTAGATTTGTATATGCCTGATTGTTCTGGGGTTGATGTTGCAAAAGTGTTGCGTCAAGATACAGAGCTTATCGGCTTACCGATCGTATTTTTGTCGACCGAACATGAACTTAGCCGCCAACTCTCGGCGATGAAAATAGGTGCTGATGACTTCATCGAAAAACCAATTGAAGATACTGCCCTCACATCAATTGTCGCTACACGCGCCTCACGCTTTCGGACACTGTCATCATTGATGAATCGCGATAGCATGACCCGATTACATAATCACAGTGCCATTAAATCAAGATTAGAAGTGGAGTTAGGTTCCGCGATGCGTACAAATCGGGCACTATCATTTGTCATGATCGACATTGATCATTTTAAGCTGGTGAATGATACCTATGGGCATCCAGCCGGTGATCGTGTGATCCGCAGTTTGGCATTAATGCTTAGTCAACGACTACGTAAATCTGATTTTGTTGGTCGATACGGTGGTGAAGAATTCGGCATTATCATGCCCGAGACCACACTTGAACAAGCGGAAGAAGTAGTCAACGAATTACGCAAACAGTTCTCGATGATTAACTTTCCCGGCTTGCCAAGTTTCAACTGTACCTTTAGTGCAGGAATAGCCGAGGCGAGCTTTTCGATGTCCCGGGATGAAATGATCGACATGGCGGATAAGGCACTATATTCCGCTAAGGAAAATGGTCGCAATCGGGTGTCCATCGCCAAACTGTGAATATGTCAAATAACCGTCACTTCAATTGATTTGAACGCAATAGTCACGGGATCAAACTATCACAATCCAACATCCAGTTTTTGCAAATTGAAGAATAAATCTAGATGTTGGATCACCCACTACAGAACAGCAAACGGCAATCGCAACACACCGATCATTTCCTACTCAAAGTGCAGTTTTAATTTTGGTTGTCAATAACGATTTAAAACTGATACAGTTTTCTTATAAGCAGCGATTTAAAATTGATACACCCCGTGCCGGTCATTGCTAATTTTTAAATACATGATTTAACCCAGAATTTCCATTAGGATTTGAGATGATGGTGGATGCACTTTTCGAGGCAGTTATTACGTGAATGAGGCGAAAATAGCTAGCTATTTTCAACGAAGAACGAAAAAAATGGCCGAAAATGCGCCGCCAGCGCTCAAATAGCGTCGACCACGCGCCTAATGGAATGGTATGAACACTCCCCTCCGGCAACGGAATGAGGTCTGTGGGGATAGAGGTACAAAGTAGGCGGATCTCCATGGAATAACGGC
>JAYVHZ010000005.1:0-9076 GCA_043770645.1 Undibacterium sp.
TAAGTTATTAGAAGGCATTAATGATTTCGTGACCCCTGAAGGTCACGGCATGCTCAAGGTATGGATGAGCCATGGTGATAAAGTCAATGAAATGCCAGCAGGTTTTAAATTGATGGCGTCAACTGATAATTGCCCGATCGCCGCGATGGCGGATGAGGACCGTCATTTCTACGCGGTACAATTCCATCCTGAAGTGACTCATACGATCCAAGGCGAAGCGATTATTGGTCGCTTTGTTCATGATATTTGCGGCTGTCAATCAGACTGGAATATGCCAGATTATATTTCCGAAGCGATAGCTTCCATTCGTGCCCAAATTGGCGACGATGAAGTGATTCTTGGATTGTCTGGGGGCGTTGATAGTAGTGTCGCGGCAGCTTTGATCCATCGTGCTATTGGCGATAAGTTGACTTGCGTATTTGTTGATCACGGCTTATTGCGTCTCGATGAAGGCAAGATGGTCATGGAAATGTTTGCTGAAAATCTGGGTGTTAAAGTCATTCACGTCGATGCCACCGCACAGTTCATGGGACATCTGGCTGGCGTCGCTGATCCAGAGGCAAAACGCAAAATTATTGGTCGTGAATTTGTCGAAGTATTCCAAGTGGAATCTGGCAAGCTCAAGAATGCAAAATGGCTGGCACAAGGCACGATTTACCCTGACGTGATCGAAAGCGCGGGTAAAGGCAAAAAAGGTTCACATACTATCAAGAGTCATCACAATGTTGGCGGTTTACCAGATACTTTGAATCTTAAATTGTTGGAACCGTTGCGTGAATTGTTCAAAGACGAAGTACGAAAGCTAGGTGTGGCTTTAGGTTTGCCGCACAGCATGGTGTATCGTCATCCATTCCCAGGTCCAGGTCTCGGCGTGCGTATCTTGGGCGAAGTCAAAAAGGACTTCGCTGATTTGCTTCGCCGTGCCGATGCAATCTTCATTGAAGAATTGCGTAATACTTATGTCGATCCAAAAGCTGAGAAACCACAAACTTGGTATGACGCGACTAGTCAGGCATTTGCTGTGTTCTTGCCAGTGAAATCGGTTGGCGTGATGGGCGATGGCCGTACTTATGAATATGTTGTCGCTTTGCGCGCGGTTCAAACGCAAGATTTCATGACTGCTCACTGGGCACATTTGCCGCATGAGTTGTTGGGCAAAGTGTCTAATCGCATTATTAATGAAGTGCGTGGAATCAATCGCGTGGTCTACGATATTTCAGGAAAGCCACCTGCCACGATTGAGTGGGAGTGATTTCACTTGAGCTACAGCATCAAAGAAATTTTTTACACTTTACAGGGCGAGGGTACGCATGCTGGGCGGCCTGCTGTGTTTTGCCGTTTTGCTGGTTGCAATTTGTGGACTGGCCGCGAGGAAGATCGTAGCTCGGCTGTTTGCCAGTTTTGTGATACCGATTTCGTTGGAACGGATGGCGAAGGCGGTGGTAAATTTAAGACGCCTCAAGCCGTTGCTGCGCGTATTAATGCTTTGTGGCCAGAGACGCACGAGGCGAGTAAATTTGTGGTCTTTACCGGCGGTGAACCATTACTGCAATTGGATGAGGCTTTAATCGATGCAATGCACGATGTCGGTTTCGAAATTGCGATTGAAACCAATGGCACGATAGAGGTGCCAAGCGGTGTAGATTGGATTTGTGTCAGCCCGAAAATGGGTTCACAACTCGTGGTACGCAAAGGCGATGAATTGAAGGTTGTAATTCCGCAGTTGGGGCAAGATTTGAAGGCGTATGAAGCGCTCGATTTTACCCATCATTATTTGCAAGCAATGGATGGACCATTGCTACAAGACAATCTGCATAAAGCAATCGCTTATTGCAAAGCGCATCCTAGATGGAAATTGAGTTTGCAGACACATAAATTGCTGCAAATTCCTTAAGTGTTATTCGTGAAAATCTAAAACCTCTCAACGCAGGGGCGCAGAGAGCACAGAGTTTTTTGTTGTAACACCTGCTTTTCTCCAAAACTCTGTGTCTTCTGTGAGAGGTTTTTTGTTTAGTTTTTTAGTTCTTAGTCGTATAGGCTCACATGTTAACCATTACCAGAAAAGTTGAATTCGATACCGGACATCGGATTCCTGATCACAACAGCCAATGCCGCAATTTGCATGGGCATCGCTATACCTTGCTGATTACCTTGACTGGTGATGTCGTCGATAAAGATGGTGAGTCTGACAACGGCATGATCATGGATTTTGGCGATATCAAAGCACTCGCCAACAAACATCTAGTCGATCTATGGGATCACGCCTTTATCGTATATGAAAAAGATACCGTCGTTCGTCAATTCTTAGAGAGCATGCCGGGCCACAAAACAGTGGTGATCGATCGCGTGCCGACGGTCGAGAATCTGGCGAAGATTGCGTTTGATATGCTGAAAGACGTATATCACGATCGTTATGGTCGTCATTTGTCTCTGACCAAAATCACTCTGTACGAAACGCCTAATTGTTGGGCGGAGATAGACGGTTAAGTAAAATATGTCGACTGAGGCTGACTATGCGGTGACATCTGCGATTCGAGATGAATTTTTCATGCGCGAAGCCATCGCGCAAGCGAAACTGGCGTGGCAAGCTGGTGAGGTGCCAGTTGGTGCAGTGGTTGTTAAGGATGGTCAAATCATCGCTCGCGGCTTTAATCAACCGATAGCAACACACGACCCTACCGCACATGCCGAAGTTGTCGCGATGCGCGCGGCGGCTGAGGTGCTTGGCAATTATCGTCTTCCCGGCTGTGAGCTTTATGTGACACTCGAGCCTTGCGTCATGTGTTCTGGCGCGCTCATGCATGCACGCTTCTCCCGCATTATTTTTGGTGCCCATGATTTCAAGACCGGCGCATGTGGCTCTATCGTCGATTTATTCAAAGAAGAAAAGCTGAATCATCATGCTGACGTGATCTCTGGCGTATTGGCGGAAGAATGTGTGCAAGTCCTTAAGGATTTTTTTGCTGAGCGCCGCCGTGCCGCGGTAGAATCGCGTATCCAATCAGACAACTCTGGCGAGTGATAAGCAATATCAATCGCTGATTACAGAATATGAGTCATTAGCGATGCCCATTTTTTTTCCCAAAACACTTTCTGAGCATCCTTGCATCGCCATCGTAGCGCCCAGCGGTGCGGCCTTAGACGACTCCAATATTGAAGCAGGCTTAGATTCGCTCAGAAATGCTGGCTTTAATGTGATCAACTACTACCAACATGCGGATCGTTTCGAACGATTTGGTGCGACTGACCAAATGCGTTTAAACCAACTGCACGCCGCCATTGACCATCCCGAAGTTGATATCGTGATGGCTTTACGCGGTAGTTATGGCATGTCACGCATCTTGCCAGATATCGATCTGCAGAAGATTGTAAGCAGCGGCAAATGGCTGGTTGGTTATAGTGATTTCAATGCCCTGCAATTGGCGATGTTAGCGAAGATGAGTACAGCGAGTTTGTGTGGTCCTATGCTGTGTAACGATTTCACTCGCGATGAATTGCGTCCATTTACCCAGGACCAATTTTTACAGGCTTTGCGCGAACGTAAAACGTATCTGGAATTTGAGACTGATCAAAGTGCCGATTTAAATCTCGAAGGCACTTTGTGGGGCGGAAATTTAGCGATGATTTGCCATCTGCTTGGTACCGAGTATTTTCCACACATTGAAGGTGGCATCTTGTTTATCGAAGATATCGCAGAGCATCCTTATCGTGTCGAACGTATGTTATTGCAACTTCAAATGGCTGGTGTATTAGCGAAACAAAAGGCTATTGTGTTGGGCAATTTCTCAGCTTACCGTTTGGCACCGCAAGACAATGGTTATGATTTTGCAGCGATGTTGAAATTTTTACGTTCGACCATTGCGACTCCGATTATTACGGGACTTCCATTCGGTCACTGCGACGATAAAGCTAGTCTGATGCAAGGTTCAACCGCAAATCTAAACATCAAAGGCAGGCAAGTGATCCTCACTGCTGAATACTAATCAATTCAAAAACACGGAGACAATATGACAGACGCAGTGATCGTCGCGACAGCGCGAACCGGATTAGCAAAGTCATGGAAAGGTGCGTTCAATATGACGCACGGCGCGAGCATGGCGGGACCAACACTAGCAGCAGTAATGAACAGAGCTCAGCTAGATCCTGCCGAAATCGAAGACGTGATGGTTGGCTGTGCATTTCCAGAGGGTGCAAATGGTCGCAATATCGCACGTCAAATCGCCTTACGTGCTGGTTGTCCAGTGACTGTTCCTGGTGTCACGATCAATCGTTATTGTTCGTCTGGATTGCAATCCATTGCTTTGGCAGCGCAGCGTGTGATGTCGGGTGAAGTCGATATCGTCGCAGCAGGTGGCGTTGAGTCTATCTCTTGTGTGCAAAATGAAATAAATAAGCACATGCTCAGTGATCCTTGGTTACAACTGCATAAACCGCAAGTGTATATGCCTATGCTAGAAACTGCGGAGATAGTCGCTAAGCGCTATCAAATCTCACGCGAACGTCAGGATGAATACGGCGTGCGCAGTCAACAACGCGCTAGTGCAGCCCTGGCAGCGGGTTTATTTGATACCGAAATTATTCCTGTAACGACGACCATGCGGGTGACCGATAAGGAAACAGGCGAACATCATTTGCGGGAGGTGACGATTTCAGCGGATGAAGGCATACGGGCTGGGACGACTTTGGAGGCCGTTTCAAAAATCAAAACAGCTTTGCCCGATGGCGTGATCACCGCTGGTAATGCCAGCCAATTCTCAGATGGTGCGGCAATGACCATCGTCATGAATGCCCAAGTCGCTGAACGCAAAGGCTTACAGCCATTAGGTGTGTTTCGTGGCTTTGCCGTTGCGGGCTGTGAACCTGATGAGATGGGTATCGGTCCGGTATTCGCGATTCCGAAGTTACTCAAGCGTGCTGGTTTAAGGGTAGACGATATCGGTTTATGGGAACTCAATGAAGCGTTTGCGGTACAGGTATTGTATTGCGCGGACAAACTGGGTATTCCAATGGATCGTTTAAACGTGAATGGTGGAGCGATAGCAGTCGGTCATCCTTACGGCGTTTCTGGTGCACGATTAACAGGACATGCGCTGTTAGAGGGCAAACGTCGTGGCGTGAAATATGTGGTTGTCACCATGTGCATCGGCGGCGGGCAGGGTGCTGCTGGATTGTTTGAGATTTTATAAACGCGTTTTTGCGTTTGCTAATTTATTTTGATGATTAAAAAGATGTCTGATTCGACCAAAAATTCTAGTGTAATTTCTCAGATTGAAAACCCCTTCCTCGATTATCTCGGTATCGTTTCAGGTGAGATGAAAGAGGGCAAAGCGAATTTGTCTTTGGATCTGCATCACCACCACATGAACAGCTGGCAAATCACGCATGGCGGGGTCTTAATGACTCTGCTTGACGTCGTGATGGCAATGGCGGGACGCTCTTTGCATGACGATCAGAAGGGTGTAGTCACGGTGGAGATGAAAACCACTTTTTTACAACCCGGTGGAGTGGTTGGCGGGCGTCTCGAAGCACGAAGCATCGCTTTTCATCAATCGACCACCATGTGTTTTTGCGATGGAGAAATCTGGAGTGGCGACAAATTAGTGGCAAAGGCGATGGGGACGTATAAGTATTTACGTAGTCTGAAATCGAAAGCTGGTTTGGTGAAGATGGGTGGTAGTGATTAAGTTTGAATTTATTTTGTTGTTTCGTAGGGCGGGTGCAACCCGCGCCGCCAGAACGTAGTGTCTCAGTGAACAACTTGTAATGAGCGCAGCTTGCAACCACTCTACAAAAGTGGAACTGATAATTTTGCTCTTTCTAAATTACCGTCAAAGCAAACGTTGACTCTCCAATCCTTCTTCCTCGTGCTGTGGAAGTGAATGTAAAAACAGGAAAAATTAAACATGACTGACCATTTTCAACGCATCGTTTTGGCCTCACGCCCAATTGGTGAAGTAACGCCAAATAATTTTCGTTTGGAGTCTGTCCCTGTTCCAACGATCAATGACGGCCAAGTCCTGATCCGTAACCATTTCCTTTCGCTCGATCCCTACATGCGAGTTCGTATGGACGATGTGAAAAACTACGCTGCACCACAAGCCCTAAGCGAAACCATGATCGGTGGCACGGTAGGCGAAATTGTCACCAGCAAAAATCCGCAATTTCAGATTGGTGATAAGGTTATCGGCATGATGGGTTGGGCAGAAATGGGTGTCTCTGACGGAGCGCTATTGCGCAAACTTGATACCACGCATATTCCCTTATCTGCCTATCTCGGTGCGGTGGGTATGCCAGGCATGACCGCTTGGTATGGATTGACTCAAATTATGCAAGCGAAAGAGGGCGAGACAATCGTAGTTTCGGCAGCAAGTGGTGCCGTGGGTAGTGTGGTCGGACAACTGGCGAAATTGCGTGGTTGCCGTGCGGTTGGTATCGCCGGCGGTGCGGAAAAATGTAGGTATGTGGTCGATGAGTTGGGTTTTGACGCTTGCGTTGATTATAAGGCTGGAAATTTGGAGCAGCAGCTTGCAGCGGCAACGCCGGATGGTTTTGATGCGATTTTCGAAAATGTTGGTGGAGCTAGTTTTGATGCTTGCTTAGCCCGTGTGAATCCGTTTGCCCGGATTGCCCTTTGTGGCATGATTGCAGGCTATGATGGTGGTGACATGGCGATACAGAACGCACGGATTTTACTCAGTATGCGCGTGACTTTGCGCGGGTTTATTATTTCCGAACATCTTGATTTGTGGCCGCAAGGCTTGAAAGAATTAGGCGTATTGGTCGCACAAGGTAAGATAAAATTTAGAGAAAGTATCGCTCCAAATTTAGCGGCAGCTCCAGAGGCGTTTATCGGTTTGCTGAAAGGTAAAAATCTTGGTAAACAATTAGTGCGTTTGATTCCAGAATAATTGGCAAAAGACAAAGAGATCAATATGGATATGAATATTCAAATAAAGCTCGGTGAATGGTCAGAATTACAGGCAGATGCGCAAGCCGTGCGCACGGCGGTATTCGTCGATGAACAAAAAATCCCCGCAGAGCTCGAATGGGATGTGATGGATGCACAGTGCCTGCACGCAGTGGCTTACGATGCGCAAGGCAAGCCGATAGGTACAGGGCGCTTACTGCCAGACGGGCACATAGGTCGCATGGCTGTCTTGAGTACTGCACGCAGTTGTGGTGTCGGCGCAGAGATCTTACGTCAGTTAATGGCGCAAGCGAAAATGCGCGGTATGCATGCCGTGCAATTGAATGCGCAAATTTCGGCTGAATCGTTTTATCAGCGAGAAGGATTCAATCGAGAAGGCGAGCTATTTATGGAAGCCGGTATTCAACATGTGCACATGAATAAAGCGCTGTAAACATTGTCGAGGGTGTATGGCGTGTGTTGCCGAGTATTCCCTAAAGAAAAAATAAGCCAATTCCAAAGCCAATTACTTTAGAATTGGCTTTTTTGTTAATGCTCACTCTCGCGAGCCTATTCCCACATGAGCCAACATAGCCAGTTCACCCTATTGAAAGAGCGTCGCTTTGCGCCGTTTTTCTGGACGCAGTTTTTTGGGGCATTTAATGATAATTTTTTCAAGACTGCCTTACTCACCATCTTGACCTACGATGCCTTAACTTGGACAACGATGGATGTAGGTGTGTTGAATAATTTAATTCCCGGATTATTCATTTTACCTTTCGTTTTGTTTTCTGCGACGTCGGGGCAACTTGCTGATAAATTTGAAAAAGGCAAAGTTGCTCGCTACGTCAAATTGCTAGAGATAGGTATTATGGGGATTGCAGCCTATGGCTGGATGTCACATAACATTTGGATTTTGGTCGCTGCTGTTGCTGGCATGGGTATTCATTCCACTTTGTTTGGGCCAGTAAAATACGCCTATCTGCCGCAACATTTACATTCGAATGAGTTGGTCGGTGGTAATGGTGTAATTGAAATGGGCACTTTCGTCGGCATTCTTTTAGGCCAAATTTTGGGCGCGATGTTGGTTGTGCATAAGGTCTGGGGTGTAGAGCTGGTCGCTGGCGGATGTATTTTGTTTGCGGTACTCGGTTGGTTGTTTAGCTTACGTATTCCACATTCACCAGCGCCAGTCCCCGACTTAGAGATTAACTGGAATCCCGCCACAGAGTCATTCAGAAATCTCAGTTTTAGCCGAAAAAATCGACCAGTGTTTTTGTCTTTATTGGCGAATTCTTGGTTTTGGTTTTATGGCGCGATTTTACTCGCGCAATTTCCACTCTATGCCAAGGATTATCTCCATGGCGACCATAGTGTCTTCGTTTTGTTGTTAACGATTTTTTCTTTTGGTGTTGGCGCAGGTTCGCTTTTGTGCGAGCGATTGTCGGGTCACAAAGTGGAAATTGGCTTAGTGCCATTCGGTGCAATCGGTTTGTCGATCTTCGGATTTGATTTGTATCTGTCGAGTTTGATGTACACGAATACGGCAGCAGTAACTGCGATGAGTTTTCTCGATCAAGTTGGTAGCTATAAGATCTTGTTCGATATTTTTATGATCGGTATTTTTGGCGGTTTGTACATCGTGCCTTTGTTTGCATTGATTCAAACACGTTGCGATCCTAATCATCTATCGCGCACGATAGCCGGTATGAATATCATGAATGCCTTATTCATGGTGGTGGCAGCTTTGGCGGCGATGTTGATGTTGAAGCAGGGATTCACGATCCCACAGATTTTTATGGCAACCGCGATTTTGAATGCCTTGGTGGCGATCTATATTTTCAGCGTGGTGCCAGAATTCTTGATGCGCTTTGTCGCATGGATTTTGATAAACACTGTGCATCGCGTTAAAGGCATCAACGTCGATAGAATTCCAGCGGAAGGCCCAGCCGTTTTGGTTTGTAATCACGTTAGCTATATGGATGCCATCGTCATCATGGCGTATAGCCCGCGTCCAATTCGTTTTGTGATGGATCACGGGATTTTTAAAATCCCTTTCTTATCTTGGGTATTCCGCACAGCGAAAGCGATTCCAATCGCATCAGCCAAAGACAATCCGTGGTTGATGGAGAAATCCTTTGTCGATGTCGCCCAAGCTTTGCACGAAGG
>JAYVHZ010000006.1:0-2052 GCA_043770645.1 Undibacterium sp.
GCAGACATAAAATTATCGCGATCTGTATCTTTTGCGATTTGCTCAATAGTCTGGCCTGTTTTTTCCGCCAAAATACCATTCAAACGTTCACGTAAATACAAAATCTCACGTGCCTGAATCTCGATATCAGACGCCTGACCTTGCGCACCACCTAGTGGTTGATGAATCATGATACGTGAATTTGGCAGCGAAAAACGTTTACCCTTGGCTCCCGCTGCGAGCAAAAATGCGCCCATGGATGCAGCCAAACCGGTACACAAAGTCGAGACATCAGGCTTAATGAACTGCATGGTATCAAAAATCGCCATACCAGCAGATACTGAGCCACCAGGAGAATTAATGTAGAGGGAAATATCCTTGTCTGGATTCTCACTCTCTAAAAACAGCAACTGGGCGACAATCAAATTCGCAGCCTGATCATTCACTGGTCCAACCAAGAAAATGACACGCTCTTTGAGCAAACGAGAGTAGATATCGTATGCACGCTCTCCACGCCCACTTTGCTCAACCACCATTGGCACCATGCCAAGCATATTTATTTCCAAACCACCGTTATGAATGATGCCTGTCATGAATATTCCTATCTTATTGTGCTGCGTTATTACCCATCAGTTCGTCGAATGGCAAAACTGAATCACTTACTTTCGCCTTACCCAACACATAGTTGACGACGTTTTCTTCTAAAACAAGAGCCTCTACCTCAGCTAAACGATTCCGATCGTTGTAGTAGTACTTAACTACTTGCTGTGGATCCTCGTAGCTTTGAGCGAAATCTTCAACCTGTGCTTTGATTTGATCAGCAGTTGCTTGTAATTGATTCGCTTTGACCAATTCAGCCAAAATCAAGCCTAAACGTACACGACGCTCTGCTTGTGCGGTGAATAATTCGGTTGGAAATGGCACGCCCTGTACATTCATACCGCGCTGCGCCATGTCTTGACGCGTCATTTCAGCCAAGCGCTCAGCGTCTTGTTCAACTAGAGTTTTCGGTGCGTCGAATTCAACTGCTTTCACTAAAGCATCCATCACGCTATCTTTAGTTTTTGCTTTGACGCGGCCTTTAACTTCCCGCTCAAGATTTTCTTTGATGTCCGTGCGCATTTTAGCGAGATCGCCATCTTCCACACCCAACACTTTGGCAAATTCAGCATCAACCTCTGGCAAATGTGCCCACTCTAACTTAGTTAAAGTCACAGTGAATTCAGCTGTTTTTCCAGCGACATCTTTACTGTGATAATCTTCAGGAAAAGACAAAGGGAATACTTTAGAATCGCCAACTTTCAAACCCAAAGTTGCCGCTTCAAACTCTGGCAACATGCGACCTTCTCCCAATACAAAAGCAAAACCTTCTGCTTTTCCACCGGCAAATTCAACACCTTCCAAAGTACCAGTAAAATCAACAGTCGCACGATCACCAGCTTGTGCCGATTGATCTTCACCTCCATCGCCGTGTGCGGTTTGCTCACCTTTAACATGGAAATGCACGCGTTGCTTGCGCAAAATATCGATAGTCTTGTCAATTTCCGCATCTGTCACATCAGTTTTAACCTGAGTTACTTCAACTTCCGACAATTCACCGACTACAAACTCTGGATACACTTCAAAGGTAGCATCAAAAGTAAAATAATTTTCAGAGTAACTTTTCTTTGGTTCGATACGTGGATAACCAGCAACGCGCAAGTTATTTTCTTTGACTGCTTCACTGAAAGCAATACCAACTTTCTCGTTGAGAACTTCATTTTCAACTTGATAGCCGTATTGAGCCGCGACCATTTTCATCGGCACTTTACCTGGACGGAAGCCAGGCGCTTTTGCTGAACGAGCACGTACTTTCAGACGCTTTTCAATTTCCGGTTGCATTTCTGAGATCGGGAATGTGAGCGTAATACGGCGTTCTAATTTTTCTAAAGTTTCGACTGCAGTTGCCATGAAAATCGTCCAAATATAAAGAGTCTGTGGTGCGAGGAGGGGGACTCGAACCCCCACACCATTGCTGGCGTCAGGACCTAAACCTGGTGCGTCTACCAATTTCGCCATCCTCGCGGGAATGTG
>JAYVHZ010000007.1:0-2329 GCA_043770645.1 Undibacterium sp.
CGTTTTCTCAGCTTTTTGACCCGTGTTGCTGTCTTTACCCGCAGCATTTTTTTGCAATTTGATCGTTTCAATGGCGACACTCATGCCTTGCTGCAGTTCATAGGTTAAGTTGTCCGGCAGTCGAATCTCTGTCTTAAAGTAACGTCCCTTCCCCCAAATCGCGCGGGCTTCGGGTGCACTGGCGATGCGCTCGATCACGCCCTTGGTAAATGAATTGGGAATGGCGTCAAAACGCAAGTTCAATTCTTGGCCTGGCTGCAAAAATGGTCGATCTGCTTCTAAAACCCAAGCGATTACATTGAGCTTACCTGCGCCGATGATTTGTCCGGCAACAGAACCGATTTGTGCGTGACCGCCTTCATCGAGGCGCTTACCATTCCAATCATCATAGCCATGAATCACAACCCCGTCACGACTCGCGCGGACTTCACTTTGCGCGACTTGGACTTTGGCAAACGCAATCTGAATTTGCAAGCGTTTTACTGCCAATTCACTATCATCCAATTTTCGTTTGACCGCCTCTTTAGCGTTTTCTAAGGCTTTCTGTTTGACTGCAAAATCGCGCGTCGCTCTATCGAACTCCCCCTGATACTTGTCGTAATCTAAGGCCGATATTTGTGCCTTTGGCAGTGCAGCGTCGATCTTGGCCTTGGCTAAAGCTGCTTGTGCAGTAATTAAAGCTCGCTCGGCTTCGATGGTTTTCACTTCCAAATCAGCCGCTTCGCGCAAGCCTCGCTCTCGATTTTGTACCATTTCAAGCTCAAGTCTCTCTATATCCGTGTCCCCTTGAGTATCGATACGCAAAATGACATCCCCTGTTTTGACCTTACTTCCTTCAGGAACAAAATAACGTAAAGGTACTGGCGACGTATTGGAAGTAGGAACAATGATCGGCACAGAATCTGCAGCCTGCAGTTCGCCAGTAAATAACACTGGTCGTTGATAAGCTGACGCAGTTGGCTTATCGGCGGTCGCCGAGGTACTACAAAAAAGAGTTAAACAAAGTGCTAAGTGGATAGCAGTGTGTTTCAGAACTGATCTCATGCCCGCACCTCATCGACTTTGCCGTCTTTCAAGTGGATGGTACGTTGCGCTTTGGCAGCGATATTCGGATCATGCGTAACCAAGACCATGGTTTGTCCGTTGGCATGTAATTCGGCCAGTAGCTCCAACACATCGGTCGCACTTTTAGAGTCCAGATTACCCGTCGGTTCATCCGCAAGCAATAAAGCGGGTTGATTGAGTAAGGCACGTGCAATGGCGGCGCGTTGCAATTGCCCACCTGAGAGTTCACCGGGCAGATGACTGATACGCTGCCCTAATCCAATACGTTCAAGCAAAGCTCGTGCGCGATTTTCTGCTTCTGGATCTTGTCGTTCAGCGTAACGCTGTGGCAGCAAGACGTTTTCCAAAACGGTTAAACGCGGCAATAAATGAAAAGACTGAAACACAAAGCCAATCCGACGATTGCGCAAATCCGAGGACGCGTCATCATCCATACTACCAATCTCATCTTGCTCCAAATGATAAGTACCACTATCCGGCTTATCCAGCGCACCCAAGACATTCAGCAATGTCGATTTACCGGAACCCGATGGCCCCATAATCGCGACAAACTCACCACGTGCAATCGACAAATCCACACCATCTAAGGCACGAATTTCGTTCCCTCCCTGCTTATAAGTTTTACGAATTTCTTTTAAGGCAATCATCTAAACATCCTCTGGGTTTCTTCTAAATGGAGTGAGAACTGGAACAATGCGATTGGAAGCGAGTATCCTTACTCAATTGACAATTGTCAATGTGTTAGGTTCCAGAGAAATGATTTTATTTTTTTGATTATAAAAAAACCCGCAATCACTTGCGGGTTTTTCGAATGGGATTGAGCCTTAACTAACAAGGCATCTCAGCATTCCTACGTGAGTAGAACCACCAAGTAATCACCATGCAGCTAATGTAGAAAGCGATAAAGGTATACAAAGCCATATCCGGCGCACCCGTAATTTTGATGGAGGTACCGAAACCTTGCGGAATGAAAAATCCACCATAAGCACCAATCGCACCAGAGAAACCCAATACCGCTGCAGATTCTTTTGCCGCATCTAAGCGTGCTTGTTTAATCGCAGCATCACCTTTACCGGCGCTGGCTCTTTCTCTTTCAGTTTGAAAAATAATTGGGATCATACAAAAGGTCGAACCATTACCCAAACCAGTCAAAATAAACATGCCAATAAATGAGAACAAAAACACGCTAAATTGATGCGCATGCAAAGCTGGCAAAATACCAAATGCAATCATCGCCGCCATTGCGCCAAATACCCAGAAGGTC
>JAYVHZ010000008.1:0-3641 GCA_043770645.1 Undibacterium sp.
TTGGGTACACTAAGTTCGAGAAATGTCGTTTAATTCAAGCACAGCGCGGGTTGCACCCGCCCTACTTGCTTATTGGGTCGAGCAACCCACTTGCGAATCCTTTTTGACCTCATCGTAACCGGGAATTGTCTGGTAAAGCACCAGTAGCGCGTCGTCCTTGGGGATTGACCAGACAAACAGTTCCGTAACCTTTTCTTTCTCGAATTCCGAGTGATACACCAACCGAATTTCATTCGGGAAGCAAGAAGTGCCTATAAGCGTAGACGACTTGTATTTTCCAAGGTGGTCTGAATACGCTTGTGCGTTCGAAATGAACTGCTCCCGTGTTAAGGTACTTTTTAATGCAGGAGCAGCAATCTCGTATAGTCCAGCATAGTTCTGCTCGTCGTTAAATCTCCGAAACTCTTCCACGCGGGCAAGTGCATTGGTCTGATCTTTGTCGGAATTGCCTAACTTTACATTGACATCACAGCCTGCTAGTGACATTCCAATCAAAATAAAAAAATTGACCACTAATGGCTTATAGGCACAACGGGTCCGAGATATCGGTGACAACATCTGGCATAAAAATTTAACGTGATGCATAACACTTCCCATAAAACTCCCCAAGAAATTCATGTAAGACGGGTGCAACCCGCGATTGTCCTAAACGACATAATGTTTAGAAGTAGTGTTGTTTCAGAAAGCTGTACAACCATTCCCTCTCAACCTCTGAAGCCCCAACTGCGAGCTCAATTCGTTCAGCGCCTTTATCAATCGTAATTCGATTGCCGCTATCCGTTTCTCTTAAAGTTAGCGTTTCGATTTCTGTAGGCGTAAATTCAATGCGTTTTCTCTTTGGAAAAATGGATGCCCAGTATTCTTTTTTATCGTTGAGACCAAAATTCGTTTTCAATGGTGGAATGCCAGAATCTAGCGACAAAGATGGACGATTCAAAAAAAGTTGTTCAGGGATGCTTTTTCTAAACACGCGATAAATCATGTACCCGGCATAGACACCACCGATAGACCAAGCGCCAAGCCAAAAGATGAGAAAAGCTCCACCCTCACCAGAGATAACTTCCGAGAGTGCGCTTTTGAAACCCATAAACCATCCCCCCATCCAAAACAGGAGAAATAGTCCGATGAAATACCTCATGATGCTACCAGTTTCATGAGGCACGACAATACGCTGATGACCATTGAGCGTATCAACTTTTATTTGGCTTCCCTCAGGAGGAAAACTATTCATTTGAACTCCAAACGACATTAAAAAAACGCTAAAAACCGTTCGATAAAAAGGAACAGTTGCGCTAGCGTTTATTAGGAATAATAAAACTAAATATCTAAACAGCAATGTGCCATAAGATGTCGTGATTAAGCAAGCAATGTGTACTGAGGGAGATCCACGCTGTTTGTATTCGCCCGGTAGCAATGATGAGCGAGGCAGGTTCTGTCGGGACGTATTGAGTTTGCGTAGGTTGGTGCTGAGCTTGCGAAGCCCAAATTGGATCTTTCGGCGGTCGATTGTTGGGCTTCACTTTGTTCAGCACCAACCTACCAATTCCGATTAATTCAGACGACCGCCCTAGGTCTACGTCATGAAGAATCACACAATAAAGTCCAACATCGCTCAAATCAAAGTCTATGCATTGTGTAGAACTCTTTCCTCATATCATGCTTTCTCGTATAGGACACTTGCAAGATCGCAATTTCTAGTGACTTTCCAGTAGGGTTGATCGCAATTTTTTTTTCAAGAACCATGCGCAACCCGCGCTGTGCTTGAATTAGACGATACATCTCTGACTTTGCGTACATAGGCGGCGCCATCTCTTGGTATTCCTCAAGCGGTTGTCGGTGCGGATTGCATTCGCCCTACTTGGCTGCAATCCGCTTCGCTTCTCGATAGCTGATCTCCTTCAAGTCATTCCTTGATCCCAGCTTTCGCTCGTTTCATCCCGAAAAGCTCGATTTATTCAATCGTTCATGGCATGCTAGTAACTTAAAAAATCGGCGGAAACACTATGAGCGGACTACCTCGCACATGGATCAAATTAAGCGAATTTTCTATGGATCGCCTCGGTTCATCGAAAAGCTTTGGTGTGTTTTGTATCTTTGTAATCTGGATGGTTTTCGCCGTGTTGGCTGGGTACGCCAATTATTTAGATTTGCGAGCAAACGGTCGAGACCCCATTCTTGCAAGGCAGCTGGTCATATTTTCGATGCTGTTATTGCCGATCCCTATCTTGAGTAGCGCGCTTTATCTTTTCTTTGAAAAGTATCAAGAGCAAATTTTTCAACCTCGAAATTTAGTCCTGTTGCTGTGCTTCTTGTTGTTCCTATTTTTGCCGTCGTTTATCGCCTATGAAATGACTTATGTTTATGTTCGTGCCAAAAAATCCTGGCCGAATTTTTCTGATCTACTGGGTCGATTTTCAGTTTCGCAGGTTTTGATTGATGGCGTGATTGTGTTGTTTGCTGCGTCCATGCAGATTGCCTATGCTTATTGGCGACGAGCTCTACGGCAATTTAGTTTGTCGACAGCGACAGATCAAGAAATATTGACACTTCGCCTACAGCGCCTGCAAGGGCAATTAGAGCCTGGCTTCCTGTTGCATTCACTGAATCAAGTGGCTAACTTTGTGGTGGTGGCTGACCAAAAGAAAGCCACGCGCGCGATTGTCCGTTTGAGTGAATTACTTCGCTACGTCTTAGATTCTCAGCAGCAAGCACATCTTAGTATTGCCGATGAAATTCATTTTCTTCAGGATTATCTTGAACTGCGTAATCTGCATTTTAATAATCATCTTCAAATCGACTGGGATCTTGACGATGTGGATTGGCGCGAGTATCGAAGTCCTGCCTTGTTGCTGCATCCCATCTTAGAGTTTGCGATTGAATCGATACAAGAAAAGTTATTAAGCGAAAAAGCGAGCATTCGGATGACGATACGCGAGAGTCTTCAGTCGATACAGGTTTGTGTTTTGTTCTCGTCTGACGAGATAGTTGGGCGTATTTCAACTGAAAATTTGAGAATGGCGAAAGAGCGATTAGAAATTCTGTATGGAGAAAACGCCACCTTGCAAACTATCCAATCAGACGTTTTGACTAATTCGGCGACCGATCATGTGGGGAAAGCCTATACACATGGTCTGGTTATGCTGATTCCCTCGCAAAGGATTTAGCGTGAGTCTGCCACCAGCCTCCAGCGTTCATCGAATGCGCCCAACTCCGGGATTAAGGCAGTCAACTTTGTTGATAGCATCATTTCTTTTTTGGTTGGGTTTTGGCTTATTGATTGGCGCGGTCGAACTGAGCGAAAGTAAGGAAAACTTGGTATTGAGCGCATCGCTTATTGTATTGACCAAGTTCATGGTGAGTTTCATTCCACTAGGCGTAGTCAATGCCTTACTCGCGTATTGGTTTTGGCACTTTCCTGACAAACTACTGATGCCGAAAATGATGTTCATGGTTCCGGTCGGTTTGCTTGCGTTGGGGTTGCCGTTCATTACCTTCATCAAGACCGTCATCCTACAAATATTCGATACACAATCGCTCTCAAAAGTGCTGGAGAGTTGGTTGAACTACTCGGCATTCTATTTGTGGCTGAATTTTTGCTTCCTCCTTTTTAACTTCACCGTCCAAGTCACGTACGCGATTTG
>JAYVHZ010000009.1:0-4775 GCA_043770645.1 Undibacterium sp.
TCTTGCGCCCAAACACGCGTAAAGGAAGTCGCAAAAATATTCATGCTCACTACGATATTGGCAATTCCTTTTATCAGTTATGGCTGGACGCAAGCTGGACTTATTCGAGTGCGATTTTCTATGGTGATTATCAAATCAGCTTACAAGAAGCACAGTATCGCAAGTACCAACGTATTATTGATGTGTTGGAGTTAAAAGAAGGTGATCGCGTTTTGGAAATTGGTTGCGGCTGGGGCGGGTTCGCAGAACATGCATCGTCGCGCGGCATCCACGTGCATGGTGTGACGATTTCACCATCGCAGTTAGAAATCGCGGAACAACGAATTAAACAGTTAGAGCGCCAAGATTTGGTGAAATTAGAGCTTTGTGACTATCGTGATCTCGAAGGAAGTTACGATGCGATCGTCTCGATTGAGATGTTCGAAGCCGTCGGTGAAGACTATTGGCCTATCTATTTTAAGACCGTCAACGAGCGTCTAAAATCTGGTGGCAAGGCATTGATTCAAACCATCACCATTGATGAAGCGCGCTTTGAACGATATCGCAGCGGTACCGATTTTATTCAACAATATATTTTTCCAGGCGGCATGCTGCCTAGCCCGCCTCGCTTTGTGCAACTTGCCCAACAGCATGGCTTACAAACTCGCGACCAATATGCATTCGGTAAAGATTATGCCGAAACCCTGCGTCGCTGGAATCATGACTTTGAAAACAATATTGACGGTATTCATGGCATGGGTTTCGGCACTGCATTTCAACGAATCTGGCAACTGTATTTCTCGTACTGCGAAGCTGGCTTTGACGAAGGCCGTACCGATGTTTTCCAATTTTTATTACAGAAAAATTCATGATGCGCGCCTATCTCAAAATCATCTTTTTAGCGTCGGCAATGCTATTTACCGGCATTGCCAGCGCACAAACTTGGAAGCAGCATTTACCGCAAGCAAAAATGCTGGGTGGTGGCGAGTTTCGTTGGTGGGGGTTTTCGATTTACACCGCAAAAATTTGGCAACAGACTCCGAACAAAGATGGCGGTCTCGATCAAAGCGCGAGTTTTGCTTTGGAAATCACCTACAACAAGTCCATCAGTCGTGAACGATTTGTCGATTCCAGCATCGATGAAATCAAGCGCTTACACGGCAGCAAATACAATGCTGAAAAATTGGGCATGTGGCGCCAGTACATGGAAAAAGCTTTTATTGATGTGAAGTCTGGCGACCAACTGATTGGCGTTTATTTGCCGGGTGTCGGCTGCCACTTTTATAGCCAACAAACGCTGTTAGCAGAAATTCCTGATGAGGCGTTTGCCAAAGCTTTCTTCTCGATTTGGTTAGATCCGCGGACGAAAGACAGTAATCTGCGTCAACAACTATTGGGTAAGAATAAATCCTCAGCAACAAATACTGGTTCTTCAATGTGAAAATCTCAGCGCTGATTTTTTATGGATTACTTGGACTGCCTTTAGCGATGGCGGCCTTGCCTGTGTATGTGCAGATTCCTAATTACTACACAGCGCAGCTTGGCCTGCCTTTGGCGAGCACGGGTTTGGTACTCTTTTTCGCACGCATGTTTGACACTGTTCAAGATCCATTTATTGGCCAACTGATCGATAAATTTGGATGCAGCAATCGTATTTGGATCATCATTTCCGCAACCTTACTTTGTTTAACATTTGCTGGCCTGTGGCTACCTCCGGCATTCGCGCGTGAATCCAATACCTTGTTACTGATCTGGTTAGGTGTCATGCTCAGTCTCGCCTACACCGCACACAGTATGCTCAATATCGCCTATTTAGCGTGGGGCTCAAGCCTTGAGAGTAAAGACATAACAAAAGATGGCGACGATAAGGCTTCATACCATCAACTGCTTGGTGCATCGGCGTGGCGCGAAGCATTTGGCATGGTCGGTGTGATCCTCGCGAGTGTCATTCCTAGTTGGATTATTCTGCAAGACAAAAACACTGCCGCAACACAATTAAGCCAATATGCAATCGGCTTTGCCGTCTTGGTCGGGATCGCAGTTTGTGCCTTACTAATTGGCGCCATCAAGCCCTTGCAGCGCAGTGTTCATGCCGTCATCGCACTTCGTGCACTGCTCAAAAATCCCCAATTCATCGCTCTGTTACGCATCTATTTTTTCAATTCATTATCCGTTGCTATTCCCGCCAGTCTGATCCTGTTTTTTATCAATGACAGAATTCAAGCGCCCGAAAAAACTGGCCTCTTTTTATCCTCGTACTTTATCGCGGGTGCATGTGGTTTGCCCTTATGGATTCAATTGGCCAAGCGTATCGGCGCTCATCGATCCTGGCAGCTCGGTATGCTGATTGCGGTCTTGAGTTTTATTGGGGCTAGTTTGCTCGGCTCCGGTGATGATTATGCGTTCTTATTGGTCTGCATCGCCTCAGGTTTTGCGCTTGGTGCTGATTTAGCTTTACCGCCAGTTTTGCTCACCCTGGTGGTGAACGACAAAGACAATATGGGTGCTTATTTTGGTCTCTGGTCATTGATCGGCAAATTCACTCTAGCACTCGCCGGACTCAGCCTCTCTTTGCTTGCCATTCTCAACTACCAACCCAGTCAGGTAAACCAAGCGAGTGGCTTAATGGCATTGACTTTCACTTATGCAGTCCTCCCCTGCGCTTTCAAGTTGATCGCGCTCTTTTTACTTCGTGATTTTTCTAAGAGCATTCCATCATGATCAAAAAAATCCTTCTCGCCCTTGGCGCAGTATCATTCACATTTTTTCTCAGCGCCTGTGCCATCACCGATGTCAATCACTATAAAGACGTCAAACCTCAACTCGACCTAGAGAAATTCTTCCTCGGCACGACCGATGCATGGGGCATGTTCCAACAAAGAAATGGTGCGGTCGTTAAACGATTTAATGTCGTCATCGACACTAAAAAAATCGGTGACGAATTAGTTCTCGACGAACGTTTTGTGTATGACGATGGCAGCAAACAACAACGTATCTGGCGCTTACGCAAAAACACAGATGGTCGTTGGATAGGTAAAGCGGATGACGTCAAAGGTGAAGCCATCGGTGAGATCGCAGGCAACACATTGAAGTGGCAATACACTTTACTGCTACCTGTCGATGGCAGCATCTACGAAATGGCGATGGATGATTGGATGTACCTGATCGATGACAACACCATGATCAATCGCACCAAAATGAATAAATTTGGCTTTGAAGTCGGTGAAGTCACTTTATTTTTCCGTCGGAGAGGATGATGCGACTCCCATTCTTGCAGCCGCTCAATCGCCCGGTCCGTGATTGGCACAATCAAACGATTTGGATTATCGGTGCATCTAGTGGTATAGGCGCGGCACTCGCCAAGGCTCTACTCGAACAAGGCGCAAATGTGATCCTGACCGCCAGACGTCAAAGCAATTTAGAGGCGGTAGCAAACGCGCACCCGCATGCGCACATCTTAGCCTTTGATGTTGCTGACCAAAACGCCTGGCAACATGCAAGCGCGCAATTGCAAGACAAATTTCCTAGCATTGATTTGGTTGTTTTTTGCGCCGCCAAATATCAACCTGAACGTAGTTGGGAAGTTGATGCCAACGACGCTGCGGAGACACTCAAGATTAATTTGGAAAGTGTTTATCACGGATTGCAAACAGTTTTACCAAACATGATTAAGCGCGGCAGCGGCGGGTTGGCAATTCTTGCCAGTGTCGCCGGTTATTTGGGTTTGCCAAACGCCAGTGTGTATGGGCCAAGCAAGGCAGCTTTGATCAATCTGACCGAACTCTTATACAGTGATTTACACGAAAAAAATATCAATGTGTACTTAGTCAATCCTGGTTTTGTCAGCACCGAGCTCACCAGCAAAAATGATTTCGCTATGCCGGCATTACAAACGCCAGAGCAAGCGTCAGTTGCCATACTCGCTGGAATGGCCAACGGCGATTTTGAAATCCATTTTCCTAAGCGATTTACGATGGGATTGAAATTGATGCAGATGTTGCCGTATCGCTTGCGATTTGCGCTAATACGTCGCTTTGTGATCGCTTAAGCTGAGCGCGCAAAACAACCATCACGAGATAAAAACAATGACGACTCCGCAAGTACAAAACATCATGGGCTGGTACGCCAATCTCAGTCCAACTAGCTTAAAAAATATCGCCACTTTTTATAGCGAAGATGCACGTTTCAAAGATCCATTCAACGAGGTTCAGGGCATCCCTGCGATCCAAGCAATTTTCGAACACATGTTCACCGCGACGCAGTATCCTAAATTCATATTTGATGAAGTCATCGAGCAAGGATCAAAAGCCTTTCTCACATGGGAATTCCATTTCGGTTTACGCGGTAAAAGCTATATCGTCAAAGGTGGATCCATGCTAACTTTTAATGCACAAGGCTTGATAACCGATCACCGCGATTACTGGGATGCAGCTGAAGAATTGTGGGAAAAATTGCCGATTGTGGGTGGATTGGTTGGATGGTTGCGGCGGCGGTTCAAGGTGCAGACCTAAGATGTGAGACGGATAAAAAGCAAAACGCCCTGAATTCATTATTCAGGGCGTTTTGCTTTATCACTCGTTAGTGCGTCCTAGTAAGCTTGACTACTTCCAATCCCCTCGCAATTCCTTCACCTGCTGCTGCAAACCTTCTGGCGAAATTTTGTCCGGATTTTGCGGCTCACCCACCACCAATTCCAAGCGCGAAAATGGGCCACGGCGGAATGAGCGGTGAAATGGATTACCTTTATCGCGCGATAGTAGACTTCCCCACAAACCACGTAAGGCCATAGGAATCAC
>JAYVHZ010000010.1:0-2541 GCA_043770645.1 Undibacterium sp.
GCAGACACCGCTTGAATTGAGCGTGCTAATTCGCCTTCTAAGGCACGTTGGAAGTTGACTTGTTCTAAGAATTGCGAGATCCCCAGCTTTTGATTCTCCATCAATTCGAAGCCGACATTGCCGCCTTTCGGCAATCCTTGCGATGCCAATTTTAATCGGGCGTCATGTACTTGATTGGCAGGAACCAAAATCCCGGTGCCACCTTCCGAGTATTTGTACGGAATATTCAATTGCTGTAGGGAGGCGACGATTGCACCACCATCCTTGTCATTGAAATTAGAGAATAGAACGCGATAGTCGGGCGCTTGACTCCACATCCATACCCCAACCATGATCGCGATTGTGATCGCTGCGCCCACCGACAGTAAGATCGTGCGGACACCCGGTGCTTGTAAAATGTCCCGTAATCCTGGCGCTGGCGGCGCGAGTGTCGCTTCATTTGCGGTTGCCATGTGCACTCCTGATAAGTTGCGGGCTTAAGTCTTGTCGCTGCATAGTCTGTTCCATGGAGGTTTTTTCCTTGATACAAATTGTGAGGCTTTTTGTCTCAAGTAAAGGGCAGAAAAACGCCAGATTCACCCGTCTTATTCAAATTAAGCGAAACTTTTCCAGTGATAAGCTTCCACCATCGATAAACAACGGAGAATTCAAGTGAATATCGGAGGCATAGATAAAGGCCGGATAGATGCTATGGTGGCACAGCTTCGAGCGGCTGCGACCAAAATGGAGGGCGGCGTTAATGAAATTGCTCAACCAGGTACGGTGGCGGCGCCCAAATTGGATTTTGCGGAAGCCTTGAAGTCGTCTTTAGATCAGGTGAGTGCTGCTCAAGCGGCATCACAAACCATGGGTAAAAAATTTGCCATGGGTGACGACAGTGTCAATTTGTCAGACATGATGATTTCTATGCAAAAAGCCAGCATTTCATTTCAAACGACGATACAAGTCAGGAACAAATTGGTCAGCGCCTACCAAGACATTATGAACATGCAGATTTAGTCCCTCGCGCAAAAAAAACTTTGCGTGACATTCTCTCCCGCCTGCGGGAAAGGGCATAGCGATACCGGTCACCTATCGTTCGTTTCTAAGATGACAGTAACAGAACTTACTTGTTCTCAAAAAATTGTCGCTTCATAGCCGCTAGATGGCGATATGCAGCTTAACTAATACCAGTCATTTTGGCATTGCGTTCGCGCTCAAGTTTCATAATGTAGCGCTGCACGGTTGTCAATGTGCGGCTGGAAAGATTTAAGAAGGCACAACCTACGCGGCGGGTGGTTCTACCATTGAGTAAGGTGAGGTCTTGTGAGTTACGTATTTCTAAATTGATTTCTAATAAACCGATACTGGGCAGGTCAACTTGGCAATCGGTGTAACGGGTGCCGACAGCAATATTCAAGATACGGTTGTCGTCCAAAATCGCAACGCCACCGCAGCTAATATCCACTAAAGAAAATTTTCCGATTTGTGGCATTTCATCCACTTCCATGGGAATCAGAAATTTGATGGGACTCGAAACAGGCGTGTTGATCCGGTAGTTTTCGCGTCTTTGCAGACGGATTAAATTGCTCGGGATCGGCATTTGTAAAGCAGGGCGGTGTTCAAACGTGGTTCTTTGTAGTTTGGATGACGCGAACTGAATGCTAATTCTGTCTAATAAACCATCAAAAAATACTTGGGATGCTTCAACGATACGTTGATTGGCTTCCGCGCTTGGCGCGCTGTCGATGATCACAACATTATTGGTGTCATCGATCTCCAAGACAGAGGTGATAAAAACCTCAGCACCATTATTAATGAACATACTAATCAACTGATTCTTTTCTTTGAAACCACGAAGCAATGCGATGATTTCTCGTCTTGACTCAATTTGATATGGGCTTTGGTTTTCGGTTCCTAGGGACGGGAAATTGACTGGCATGGCGGGTTTTGTCTTCTAGTTATCTTTTGATTGTTCTAAGGGCGGAGGGAGCGGCAAGGTTGTCGAGCCCAGCGCGGCCTCGATATGGTATAGCCAAGCGAGTAGTTCTGCAACCACTCGATAAAGTGCTGGCGGAATAGCATCATCCAAATCAACTTTCATCAACAAAGTGACAAGTTCCTTCGATTGATGAATAAAGACGCCACTGTCGTTCGCTCGCTTGATGATTTCTTCGGCAACTAGACCACGTCCTTTGGCGACGACTCTTGGTGCGGGATCGTCACCTTCATAACTGATGGCGACAGCACTTAGTGGTGGGATGTTAGATTTGTTCATCTCGGCTAGCCTTAAAAGATTGCAGGTGCGTGCCCGAAAGTTCAAGTGACTGGACTAATTGATTGGCATGCGCATTTAGTTCTTGGACGGCTAGCTCTGTTTGACTTTTCATGGATAGTTGAACTTGATTCGACTGTAAGTCAATATGAATGGCAACAACGCCCAGATTGGGCAATTCGACTTTGAGAAAGCTGTGATGACGAATCATACTATCCTCGAGGTCTTCACGTGTATGACTTGCCGCGTCAAATTTGTCTTGACCAAACATTTCCCAAGAAAATGGG
>JAYVHZ010000011.1:0-2901 GCA_043770645.1 Undibacterium sp.
ATATTAAAATGAAGAATCGCTTATCGGACTTGTCTAGGTTTGATTGCCGCACACTTCAAATAAACTTTGATGCTGTAATAATCAGGAGATGTTTATGAATTTCGACGCACTATTCCAGCAACAAAACGCTCTACCTACGATTCCTAAAGTTGTGCAGGAAGTCATCGATAGTTTTAATGACGACAATGTATCGATTGATGAAATTGCTCGTAAGTTAGCAGCGGACCAGGTATTGAGTGCAAAATTATTGCGCTTAGCGAATTCATCTTATTACCACTCTTCACGTAGCATTGGAACGGTCGACGATGCCGTCTTGATGTTGGGTTTTATGACGGTGCGGACACTGGTGATTAGTAGTGGTTTGACTGGCGGCTTTAAAGCAATGCCTGGCGTTGATCTAAAACAGTTTTGGCGCTACAGCCTGCATACGGGAGTTATCGCAAAATGCCTAGCCAAAAAAATTGGTGGTAATTCAGATTTTGCTTTCACCGTAGGTTTAATGCATGCGATTGGACAATTAGTCATGCATGCGGCGATGCCAGAGCAAGCACTGCAAATTGATAAAATTGCTGGCTTGTTAGACGCGCGTCGTCTTGATGTGGAAAGAACTTCGTTTGGGTATGATTTTTCTGATGTCGGCGCTGAGTTGGCTAAGCGCTGGCGCTTTCCAGATAATTTTGCAAGTGTCATAAAAGGCTTCCCAAATCCGCTCCTCTCCGCAGCCTTTGAACCGATGGCTGGCGTTGTTCATATTGCGGTCTGGATGGCTCGCGCGGAAGAAAATAAATATTCGAAAGAGGAAATGGAGGCGACTATTCCTAAGGATGTTTTAGTAAAGTTGGGCATCACTAGTGAATATTTACTTGAAGAAATGCCGCCAATTTCAGAGCTGGCGGCTGGGCTGGAAGACTTGGTGAACTAGTTTCAGCGCTTGGTTTCAATCGACGTTCAAAAAGCCGATTTAAATTTCTCAAATCGGTTTTTTCTTAGGAGTTGAAGCTAGCATTTTTTGTTAATACTAAGTGCGACAGCTTCCGCAACTTTAATGCCGTCAATAGCAGCGGACAAAATTCCTCCAGCATATCCTGCTCCTTCACCTGCTGGATAAAGTCCTTTGGTGTTGATGCTTTCAAAATCACCGTCTTTGCGTTTGATTCGGACTGGAGATGAAGTTCTGGTTTCTACTCCAGTCAAAATTCCGTCCTTTAGAGAGAACCCCTTAATTTGTTTATCAAATTCTGGAATTGCTTCCCTAATCGCATCGATCGCAAAAGCGGGTAAGACATCTGCTAGGTTACATAATGTAATGCCCGGCTTGTAAGATGGGACGACCTCGCCCAATTGTGCCGATGGTCGGTTCGACAAAAAATCACCAATTAATTGACCGGGTGCATTGTAGGTGCCCCCCCCAATTTCAAACGCTTTACTCTCCAATTGACGCTGAAAGTCGATTCCGGCTAAGGGGTGGCCGGGGTAGTCAATTTCTGGTGTGATACCAACGACGATCGCACTATTTGCATTTCGTTCATTGCGGGAATACTGACTCATGCCGTTAGTCACTACTCGCCCTGTCTCTGAGGTCGCAGCAACCACGGTACCGCCCGGACACATGCAAAAACTATATACAGAGCGATTGTTTTTCGCATGATGTACCAGCTTATAGTCGGCGGCACCTAGTATTTTATTTCCCGCATTTGGTCCGAATCGCGCTTTATCTATGATCGATTGCGGGTGCTCGATGCGAAATCCCACGGAAAATGGCTTGGCTTCGACATATATGCCTCTGTCGTAAATCAACTGGAAAGTATCGCGAGCGCTATGACCGACAGCCAATACAACGTGATCTGTCTGCAAATTTTCCTGATCATTTATGGTCAGTCCACAGATTTTCCCATCTTTGATATGAAAATCCGTGACCTTTTGTTGGAAACGAATTTCACCACCAAGCTCGATGATGTTATTGCGCATCTCTTCAATCATTTTCACGAGTCGGAACGTACCAATATGAGGCTTACTCACATACATAATCTCTTCTGGTGCACCAGATTTGACAAATTCGGTTAACACTTTGCGGCCATAGTGTTTTGGGTCTTTGATTTGACTATAAAGCTTGCCATCCGAGAACGTGCCTGCGCCGCCTTCTCCAAACTGGACATTTGATTCGGGTTGAAGCTCACGTTTGCGCCAAAGTCCCCACGTATCTTTCGTGCGCTCGCGTACTGCTTTGCCACGCTCTAATACGATTGGCCGGTAGCCCATCTGCGCCAACAGAAGAGCAGCAAATAAACCGCATGGCCCAAACCCGATCACGACTGGCCGTTGAAAGTCAGCGCCTTTGGCATGGGCAACAAACTTATAATTAGTATCCGGAGTTTTACTAACTTTCGCTTGTCCTTGAACATCCTTTATCCGATGTAAAAGTGCTTCATCATCTTGCACGGTGACATCAACGGTATAAATTAAAACGATAGCAGTCTTTTTTCGAGCATCGTAACTACGTTTAAAAACCTCGTAGTTTAATAGGTCGTTTGAGTCGATCTTCAAACGCTTAACTATAGCGTTCTTCAAATCGGCTTCTATATGGTCAAGTGGGAGTTGTATGTCGGTCAGGCGTAACATAATAAGAGCTCAATAAATCAAAGGCGTATTTTAACTGTTACTGAATAAATGCCCCAAATAATATGGGCTTGCACAAACCACAGGTTCTTTGCTATAGTTCGCCTCCCGCAGAAATGCGGGTGTGAAATAAGAGAAATGCAAGTAGCTGGTCGTTGAGTTCCTGGTGTTTGAATTGAGTTGAAGAAACTAAAATTTAAACGGTAGTAAAAACAGGGGGTTGACGGAAATAAAGAAGTGCTGCATAATCTCGTTTCTCTGCTGCTGACGAACACAACGCTTCGT
>JAYVHZ010000012.1:0-10679 GCA_043770645.1 Undibacterium sp.
TTGGGGTCTATAGAAATTTGGTGGGACGTGTAGGACTTGAACCTACGACCAAAGGATTATGAGTTTATCATTCAAACCCGTTGCCTAGGGAAACTAAAACAAATTGACCGTAAGTAATAATAGCGAAAAGTACTTTATTGACAGTAACTTAGCGAAGTTTTGCGTATTGCCTCGAAACCGATGGTTGTACCGCATTTGTACCGCACCGCACAGCCTTAATTCACGTCGCTACAAGCATTTTTATATTCACTACTCTGGGGTTTGGCAGTGTTGTTTTCCTTCACAAGTGACAGAATTTTTCGAGCCGTGTGAAATCCCGTTCAAACATCCTTCGGTCATTTCCGAAAAAAACTCAACTAGCGCGGATGACTACTCTAAAACCAAATTGAACTTTATCGCAACATCAACGAAAGAGTAAGACTATTGATTGCATTGGTATTTTTCACTATCTATCTAGGTCTCGTTCTTATATTTCGCTGTGGTATCGTTTCACTTGATATAGACAATAAAAACTACAAATGGCTTCTTCTCCTTCTTTACCCCCAGCCGCAGCAACAATTAGTGTTCGCAAAACGATCGCTTTACTCGATGGTCAATTTTTATCAATGGCTAAAGGGGTTTCAAATGACCAATATGCGCTCTGGCTAGGCTCCGGCATATCGTATTCCCGCATGCCTGGCCTTAAACAGGTGGTGAAAAACGTTCTTTGCTTCTTACAGCATCAGGTGTTTGCTGGTGATGCAGACTGCCGATTTCGCCGCGCTTTAGAATCCGTTCTAGCACTTGCCAATCCTTCTGCAGAAGAACTTGCCCACACTGATTTAGAAAAACCTATCGAGGACTGGCCCGATATTGATAATTTTTGCACCCGCCTGATCTCCGTATACTCCAACGTATTAGATGTAACAGTTGAAGGTGAGGAATCCGACTACTTGCTTTGGAGTGGCATTGGGGTCACGCAAACTTATGCAGATCCTTTAATAACCCCAGATGCTGAACACCTTTGCATTGCAATACTGGCCATAGAGGGCGCCGCGTCAGATATCGCAAGTGCGAACTGGGATGGCCTTATTGAAAAAGCCATTTCTGAGCTTTCTACTGAATCTTCACTAGCGGTTTTTGTCAGAGCTGAAGACACACGAGGAATACAGCAAAGTCCCAAACTTTACAAGTTTCACGGGTGTGCTATCAAAGCTAAAGACGACGAGCTAAATTATCGCCACAAACTTGTAGCACAAAAATCACAGATTAGCGGATGGGCTACTAGGCCAGAAAATGCCGTCATCGCAAATCGCCTCATTGATATTGCTACTACCAAACGTACATTGATGATGGGATTATCGGCACAAGACAGTAACATTCAAGGAATATTTGTTCAATCACAAAATCGAATGGCATGGCCGTGGCCGTCTCTAGATTTGGCCTATGTTTTTTCTGAGAATGCACTTGGCAATGAACAGCTAGGTCTACTCAAGAATGTATATCCAACTGCGTACACACCAATAAATCGAACTGCCATTTATCAAGAATCCTTGATTCAAGCGTATGCAAAGCCATTGCTAGTTGCACTAGTTCTACACGTACTTTCTTCAAAAATTTGCGCCCTTGCAACTCAAGCACCAGGTCTGTTAAATATTAAAGGCCGTGATGAAATAAATCAAGGGATTACAACGCTTCGTGACTTCATTAGTGAGCGTGTCGAGACTTTGGGACATGAACCGTTCATTCGAGAATTGATCGCTCAGAGCGAGCGCTCTTTACAGTTATATCGCGAAGGTAACGAGCCACCAACCGGTTCTAAGTTGTACAAGCCGCTATCGAATTCGAACGTCCAGGTTACATTGCGTGATGTAAATCTGCCTGCAAATGGCTTACGAGAATTGGGAGTTGGCATTGGACTAATCGGCTTAGGGCTACGCGATAGACATTGGACTATAGATTCCTCAGATCGGAATGATTCTAAAAGTGGTGCGCTAAGTATTAAAGCTGCCACAAGTAAAGTGCAAGTATTTTTTGCATCTACTCCTTACGTTGCGGTACTACTCAAAACCAACGGACACATAGCAGATGATGATAATGCTGTTGTGATACATAGCTTGGGATTGCAACCAATAAGCACACGCTCTCCTCGCAGCGTCCTAGGTCGAACAGGTAAACCAAAACTACGTCACATAAGTGTTGCAGATTTAATGAATACCACTAGCGATGCAGCGTTGCTTTTTGAACGCTTTCGTGAAGAAACAACACTATGAATGCAAAAACACCAATAGATAAAATCTCTGAAGTATTAGTCTCTGCAAGCTTTCGCAGGATTACAACTCCGCTTGAAATAGCGGGGATAAAGTTCGACATTCAAGCTGCATTTGTAGGAACTGGAATGTCGTCTGACCTTATTCTTCTTGTCGACACAGCTTTCGAGTCTCAACAACGAATTCAACAGAAAATCGAAGGCGTGGCCAGGGCACTTGATCTACTTGGATCGAAGCGCCCGCTCACCACTGTTTTAGCTGGGCCACGGCCAAGTAGCGTCGTTATCGATGCAATGTCTCGTGTTTGCCGAGTTCTACCCGTTGATGTACCTGGTAGTGATGATCAAGATTCAAATATTCTTAACTGGCTTGCAGTACTTTTACCTTTAGAAGTACCAGTGCCAAGTGACGTAAAGGAAAGTTCAGTTATGAGTTTACAGAATCAAGACACACCAGATGCTGCGATTTCTTCACTCATTGAAGCTACTAGAAAAGGTGCAAATGGAGTTGAGCAGCAGCTAAGCATTTTGATCTCTAAACCTTTAGATGACCTAGCTGAAGGAATCCTAAAATGATTCCCCGCTTGAAATCAATTACAGTTTCCAATTTCAGAAGTATTCGAGGTGAAATCACAGTTCCACTCGACGCGCCAGTCGTTTTAATTCACGGCCCAAACGGTGCTGGAAAAACAAGCATACTCTCTGCGATTGAGCTTGGCCTCACTGGTTCAGTTCTTTCATTAGGTCGTAGTGATGCAAACTACATGAATCACCTCATAAATAAATCTAGTAAGCAAGGCAAGATAGAGTTGACCGTTGAAGGTTTAGATTCTAAAGCTCGAGTGAGTGAAATTAATCTCAGAGAAGGTCTTACTAAACTTGACCAAGTATTGAGCGAGAGCCAAAGCCGCTTTTTCACAGAGCGATGCTATCTTGCACAAGCCACACTCGGACGACTACTAGAGTTTTACCAACATCAAGATACTCAAAAAAGCGACTCTCCGCTCACAAAATTTGTAAAAGACCTGTTGGGTCTTGATCGACTTGAAGCACTTATTGATGGCCTCCACCCTACCGGTAATGTTAAGCGACTGAGATTTGTTGCTCCCAGTTATTGGGCTGCCAGAGAGCAAATTTCTGCCACAGAAGCAGAATTATCAAAACTTGTTTTTGAAAAAAATCAACTGAATTCTACGATTGATGATTATCGGAAAAAAATACAGGAGCGACTATCGATTCTGTTCCCAGAAAGTGATTTTCATCCTAAGTCTTCCGCAGATGCTAACTCAAAGTTCATCGATAATGAAGAATTAAATCGACTACAGTCCATTGCACGAGTTCGGCGCGATCTTGAGGCCTCATCCAATCAATGGGAATTCATGAGTAAGAACGAGCTTGCATATAAACGTAGCGATATCGAACGCGAAGAGAATGAGAATCGCAGGTTACTTGAAGCGTGGCGATTTGCAACTGGGCAAGTATTAGACAATATTCACTATGAGCTTAAATTAACATTTCCAGAACTACCTTCGCCATCCGTCGGTGATCCAGAAGTAGCTCGATCAATCGCAATATCGGCCGTAAAAACGGAGATTGAACGCTGCAGCGACTTAATCACTCGCGATTCGAATGATGAGTTGAGACTTAAAGATCTAGATCAGATCATTGAACAAGCCAAAGCTCGTATTGGGGTATTCGATATTCAGATGAATGAAAGCGCAGGATTGACTGAAGGGTTTACTCAATTGCTAGCTCAGCTAGTACCGCATATTCATACAAATGATTGCCCAGTCTGTAGTAGAGATTTTGGCGAAGTCTCACAATCTTCGTTGCAATCTCACCTTTCAGCAAACATTGCTTTACTCACAGATCAAGCTTCTAGGCTTAAAGTTCTCGCGAAGGATAAAACTGACACGGCAGGTATTCTTACATCAGCAGAACGTGAATACCCTGGCATATTTAATAGGAAACTTGTTCCTGAAATACGCGATGCTTTAAAAACGCGTCGAGCACGATTTATTGAATTGTTCCAAAAACTAGATGGACTTCAAAAAGCTACTTCTGAGGGAGTACTTTTGCAGCGTAACGCTTCTGAATCCTTGCGTAAATTAAGCGATTTCCGAAATATTGATGAACGCTCCACTTCACTTCGATCAGTCGTTGGCGACATAGCTAAATTGTTAGGACAACCAGAAATTGGAGCTGCTGAACCTTTGAGTGTTGTGTTGGAGCGCCTTTCACAACATGTAGCAGATCAGGAGACATTACTGGTAGAACGTCAAAAGTTACGTCGTACCGGAATCGAAGAAATCAAAGGCTGGGAGATGACCGAGAAAAGGCATTCCGTTGTCAACTCACTGACCCTGACAATAACTGCTCGTCTAGAAACACTACGTGCAGCTAAAACTGAAGCAGATCGATTCCTTGAATTAGGAAAAAGTCTTGCCCAACGTGCTCGTGAATCCAGAACTGCCATTGTTCGTCGTGTTTTCAATCAAGATCTCAACAAACTCTGGCGCGACCTATTCGTTCGACTTGCGCCTGATGAACCTTTCGTGCCTGCATTCGCCCTGCCAGATGTATCTGGAGCATCGGTAGAAGCAGTCTTGGAAACTATTTGGCGAGCAGGCGGCAAAGGCGGAGATCCACGCGCTATGCTAAGTGCAGGTAATCTAAATACAGCTGCACTTACTTTGTTTTTGTCACTACATCTTGCAGTGAAACCCGTCCTGCCATGGCTGATTATTGATGACCCAGTACAGAGCATGGATGAAGTTCATATTTCGCAGTTCGCCGCCTTGCTGCGTACCCTCTCAAAGCAACAAGGGCGTCAAATAATCATTGCCGTTCATGAAAGAACCCTATTTGAATATCTCGCTTTGGAGCTCAGCCCTGCTTTTCCTGAAGATCGGCTAATAACGATTGAACTTGGAAAGGCTGCCGACGGTACAACCAGTGTTCAGTATGAGCCGGTAATTTATGCTCAAGATCTAGCCATTGCCGCGTAGTTACGAATCCCCTTACCCTATTAAATTTGGAATCGAATGCCTTTAAACCAACCTAAAAGTATCCATGGATTTTTGTACCCCATTCGCTCATCAATAACAGGTCACAAGAAATAGTTGTTTCGTCATCAAAAACCAACTCTAGCTCTCCGGCTTTCTGATTTTTATCGACGCTGAAATTTTTGCTTATCGACTTCAGCAACTTTGACTTGTATTTTGAGTCTAAGTTACCCTCAAGTTGATCGCCCTTAGTTTCAATAACAACAATTTTTTTGCTGTTGACTCCAAAAATGAAATCTGGATACACCTTGTTCTTACGCCAACCTTGAACATAATATTGACCTGTCTTGGCGACATTTCGGTGCCACCAAACTAGTGCTTGATGTTCATCCAAATAGCATGCAAAATCTTCCTCGTCGGAATCGAAATCTTGTCTGTATGTTGGTGAAAAAAGGCTTTTTTCAACGATATCTCCAGTTTTTCGAGTTAGTTTAGTGGAATTTTCTGCAAGCTCCGTCCACATGTAATCTGGCATTTCCCAAATATGAGCATCTGCTCTCAAACGAAACTGAATAATTTGGTCTTTCACCTTGTCAAAGAAAATTTGCTCAGCCAGAATATCCCGATTAATAATCAAATGCTTCCGCAGTTCTTCAAGAATGAAACTAGACAGTAAGCCAATTTTTTTAACATCAAACCCACGCGCTTGAAGTCCTAAAAGCACTTTATTGATGATGGATCGTGCGACCCAGGGATTTGGCACAATGTCTGAGACAATTCTTGTAGCATAAACACTATCAAAAAAACTGATTTCATCAATTACTCTTGACGGTGCTGTTTGGAAAAACTCTCCATCAGCTCCATCAGTCACCGTGATTTGAGTCATCTGTGATTTGATAAGAGTAACATTTTCAGGTATGGATTCAATTAATGGATCAATGTCAATCCGACTCCATTCAACATCCATCAAAATGTCCTGCTCGTAGTCCAACCGGCGAGCATTCCCATTAGTAACATAATTGACTACGGGTAAATAAATTTTCAATTGCTCAAAGCTTTTTCTCCGTTGAACCTTTCTCTTAACAACTTTACCTGCTCCTGAGTTATCAGACTCGCGGATTTCTTGAACTAGATCGGCCATGCCATCTTTTTCAAGGCCATCCTTGATACTTGCAACGACCTCTTTGGTATTTGCATGATGACAAAAAACATAGCATTGATCTAGGCTCTCGACTTTAGTTTTGATGGCGTAGGGTTGCCTCAAAATTCGTCCGACCAGCTGTGTCATCGCATTGAGGTTATTACTAGCTGCTAGGGAACAAAGCACGTATGCAAATGAACAATCCCAACCTTCCTGTAAAGCCTGTTTAGTAATGATCGCCCTGATGCTATTGGTTGTACTCAATAGATTCTGATTTTCTGGTGACTTGAGGTCATTGACTTCAGAAGTCTTAATTGCAATTTCTCGATCCGTGAGTCCTGCGGCAAGCAAAAATTCTTTTGCATCTTCAGCATGAATGAAGCCCGCCTCACGCTGATCTTTGCCCGTACGTTCAACTTGGACCAAAAGTATCGGTCTGATATATGTTGCTGTATTGCTTAAAAGTTTTTCAGCATCACTGTTCAGCTTGTTTAGGTGTTCAAGACTCTCCCTTAAGCAATCTCTCCAGTCATCGCCAGCTTTAACTTTGACATTAATGGGGAGCTTGATCATTTCCTCTTTGGCAAGATCTGAACCTCGTATATCTACAAGCCAATTGGAATAGGTGGGCGGCTTATCACTAAGCTTGTCTTTTGGGGTCGCAGACAATTCAAGTACAAATATTGGATTGAAACCATAAACGGTGTCTAAGGCTTTCTGACTGAATGCCTTATGTCCTTCATCTATAACAACAACTGGCCGAAGCAATCTGAGGACATTGCCTAAACTATCGTGAATAACCGAACCGAGTTGCTTGCTTTCTTGTTGGTTGTAGCAAGAGAGATTTGGGATTGCCTCCAATAGATTTAAATGCGCCTGGAAATCATCCTCAAGGGGAAAGAACCCATGAACATTGCCACGATCCCTAAATAGTCGCAATGTCTCTTTAGTTTCTCTATTGGCTGATTGCAACATCAGCAACATGACACACATATGAGTATCTAGATCTTGCTTGTTTAATGGATCTTCTTTCTCAAGAATTTTCACTCGGCCTGCCGCCGCACGATCTAATATTTGCCTGAATGGATGCTCACGATTTGAAAGCTGCTTCTTTGTTTGTGAATAGATTGCCTCATTTGGAACTATCCATAAAACCAAACCAGTATTGCTACTCAGATATCGCCCGAAAATCCGCGAAACTGAAGCGGCAGCAATCAAGGTCTTGCCACCACCAGTTGGGATTTTGAGAGTCGTGTTTGGAACATTTCGACCGATACCATCGAGACGATTGCTATAAGGAACTTGATCACGAAATTTTGGCAACAATCCCTTGCCTCGGAGTTCATTCCAAGTGTCAGTACAAAAATCTGGAACAGGAATATTGAGTTTGGGATTTGCAAGTTTGAGCAGCTCAACCTGAATAGCATTTTCCTTCTGAATCCTCAACTCATCTAGAAAGCAGTCCAGAGTGGTTAAAACGTCTTCCTGATAATCCTTGAACTCCATCCTTATTTCTCCACTCGATAGAGTGCGAAAGGCAAAGGTGCAAACTCCACACCAAGCGGATGCAGTGTTTTGTTTGGAACATATTTTGCAGGTGCAAAAATGAGATGTTTTTTTCCTTTTTTAGTTGCCACTTTTTCAGCAAAACTCAATGTCAACGCTGCCTCTCGCGATTTCAAGAAATCCAGGTCAGGCTTATAGATGAGCCATAAATGGTACGCAGTACTTTCCCCAAGATAGTACTCATCTTCATTCATTGCGCTTGGCACCATTGATTCTCCTGTTGCGGTATGGAACAACCAGGAGCCTATAGCTTGAAATTCTGGCAAGCTTTCGCCAGTCAAAATCTTATCTAAATCGATAGGATCACCGAGTGTGCAGTACGTGAAAGATCCTCCAAGACCTTCTACTTTCTCAGTAATTTCCTTTTCACCCCAAACGCTTAGCACGCCATCTTTGATAACTTTTTTTATTGAATCAAAACGATATCCGTCAAGATTTTCTATGCTCTCAATATTCGCAAGAATTTTGTTAGCCTTCTTGAGACTCGTGAAAGTGATTTTTTCATTGTGCAAGTCTTCACTCTGAATACCAGTAAATGAGTATCCAGTCATCACCCTTCGAACGCGTTCAGCAGTTAGTTTGTCAGCATATTCTTCACATTCAACCAGAATGAACTGCCGCGTTCCACCGTCTTTTTCATTGAGTTCCATAACGGCCTGAGCTGTTGTTCCCGACCCAGCAAAGGAATCAAGAATAATGGAATTTTCATCAGTTGACAGTTCTAGAATCTTTTTGATAAGTCTGACTGGTTTAGGTGTATCAAATGGATTGTCTTGATCAAAGAATATCTCTTTAATTTCCTTTTTCGCCTCATCATTGTGGCCTGAATCGGTATGGGGCCACCAAGTTCCTTGAACTACCCCTTTAACTTCAGATAGAAATCGCTTGTATGCAGGAACCGAGTTTGTTCCATATGCACCCCACCAAACTCGATTTTCTTTTACATTTTTTTCATGTCGTTCTTTACTATATCGCCAAACTGCAGTCTTACTTGGCAAAATTTCCTTTCCTGTTTTAGGATGAACTATTGGATAGTAAAGATTTGGACGTTGCGCTGCAGTTTTATTACAAAGATAATCCCCTGGCTTCCATTCACCCCTCTTGTCATTGTCAGGGTTTTTGTAGGCTTTATTTTGATCGTCTGTTCTATCATTTCTACTCAAGATTGCTGTTGCTTTTCCTTGGGCATTGAATTCCCTTTTCTTGGCATAGCAAAGAATAAAATCGTGCATCGCTGATAAATCAACCGTATCGTTTGATGGCGCATATTTTTTTTGCCAACATATGCAACCAATGAAATTTTGTTCACCAAAAATTTCATCTAACAAAAGTCTTGCACGATGCATTTCATTGTCATCAATGGTGATCCAAATGGTTCCTGTATCAGCCATTAGTTCATGTATCAACTTAACTCGTGGATACATCATTGCAAGCCATTTATCGTGCCTTAGCATGTCCTCTTTATTGATTGGATTGCTACTTAGCCAGTCTTTAATAAATGGGCTGTTGAGATTGTCGTTGTAACACCATCCCTCTGTACCTGTGTTGTATGGAGGATCAATAAAAACACAATCAATCTGCCCAGCGTAAAGTGGTGATAGTGCTTTGAGCGCGTGTAGATTGTCTCCTTGAACAATCAAATTTTCATTCAAAGCTCCATCACCAATGGATTTATCTTGATGCGAAATGAGTGGGCGATACGGAACAGACAGATGGTGGTTAAAGACGAACTCTTTACCTTTGAATTGAATTTCAGGCATTTTTGAGGGATTTCATTTTCGTTAGTTTTTCATTTCCTGGATTCACTGCTTAGGTCAAGCCAGTTCTATACCCATTGTCATTGATTTACGAAACGGATTGAATAAGCTGAACAAATAACTACCACCAGTACTTTCTTAATGCACTCAAATTTCGCTAGGCGAAATTTACTATATGAAAAATTCGTCAATACTCGGCAACTTCGCCAATGAACTGAAATCTTCGCTAAGCTCATTCGGAACAACCTCAATTGATTCCTCTCCATTCTCCAGCTTAATTATTTCAATGTTGAAACAGTTTTCACCCCACTGAGCGTAAAACAAATCTCCTAACAACATGTATTCAATCACTTTCTCAACTGGAAGTACCGTCTCTTCGTAAAAAAATATAGGCGATTCAGGCTCTGGTTCATCCCTGCAAAGCACTACCACCTCACTTAGACGATCATTGACATACTTAGCTTGGTGAATCGTGTAAACAGATGCGTTCATGACAACTTCTCCTATGTGCTAACAACCAATTGATCTGCAGGGTATTGCTTGATAAAGTCCATGCGATTGTGCGGTTTGGCTTGCAGCCAATCGTCATAGCTGTCTTCAGGCAGTATCGCCACAATCCGTTTTTCATCATCGGGTTTGTGGAAATTCCGCATAAACGGGTGATCGTCAGCATTTAGCGTCAGCATCGTAAAGCTATTAATTTTTTCACCACTAGGCAATGTGCAATCAGCCCATAAACCAGCAATGCCCATAGGCTTGCCGTCAGTGCGTTGAATACGCGTTGCATTCGCCTTGCCTGAGCGCCAATCGGGTTCGTATATGGCCGCTGCAGGAACAATGCAGTGTTGGCCTTTTCGCCAAGCATCCCTAAAGGTGGGTTTTTCATGCACGGTCTCTGACCTTGCGTTATACGTACGACGGCCAAAAGTAGCTTCTTTTGCCCAATGTGGGACTAAGCCAAA
>JAYVHZ010000013.1:0-4043 GCA_043770645.1 Undibacterium sp.
ATGGCTATAAAGTCGGATATAGAAATGCAACCTAGTTCTGTTTTTTATGAAAAGACCTTGGCAACCGGGGAGTGTTCATATAGAAAATCTGGGTTTAACTGGTATCGCTGTTCCTGCGAGTCCTACTTGCTTGTTTTTGATGCCTAAGTCGATGATTTTCACCTGCAACTGGTGGGATATGTGCATGGTGCGGAAGACACTCAAGTAGTGCTGCAGTTAGGGTCAGGCCTTGCTCAAAGGTCTTGCTCAAAACTTATGCTCCAATGTGCGAATTACACCAAACACCAGCGCAAGCCGAGCGCTCAAGCCTGCGCTTTTTGAAAGCAAGCTCACGGTGCCAATTCACCCATTTTGCGGTTCAGTCCTATGCGCCCCGACATTAGTTCATCCATGTACGATGCACGATCACATTGAACTAGTTGATTGAGCTGCACGCAGGTTACACCCAGACAAAAAAAACACCATATACAAAACCCCACCGCCGTTACCCCAAGGATTATTCCGTCTACTCAAGCTTACAAGATGGTTTTTGGGTATTTTGGAAACCCTAAAATACACGAAATTGACCGCCGTCAGCAAAGCTCTAGCAATGGTGCTATATTGCCACTTAGCAACTTGGCGATAAAATTTTTCTAAGTAAAGCGTGTTTTAAAAAATCTTAGTCTCAATTTTTGATTTTCAAGCTTGTGCTGGAGGCTAGCTTAGCCAATACTCCTACCACCAGCGCATCTCAGAGAGGCACTTCTGCTATGTAACAAGGTGTTTACGATAAAAAAATTTAATAATTTGGAGGCATTATGAATACCAACGTATTTAGTGATCTTACTCTCAAGGCACGCATCGCTTTGGGGTTTGCTTTGGTTCTATCAATGATGACGATTTTGACGATTATTGGGATTTGGCAGGTAAATTCGATTTCCACCGGATTAACGACAATCGGAGACGTTAACAGCGTAAAGCAACGGTATGCGATCAATTTTCGCGGTAGTGTGCATGACAGAGCGATCGCATTGCGTGATGTGATTTTGGTGCCAAGTGACGCTGAACTCTCACCGGTACTCGCGACAATTACGAGCTTAACTGCGGATTATGAAAAATCGGCTGCGCCCTTGGATAAAATGTTCAATGAGCGCAAGGACATCACGAACGAAGAAAAGAAAATTTTAGAAAGCATCAAAGAGATCGAGGCAAAAACGCTGCCGATGATCAAAAAAGTGATCGAGCTGCGTCGCGCTGGTGACGCGGATCAGGCCAAACAAGTGATGCTCAGCGAAGCGCGCCCAGCTTTTGTGGAGTGGCTAGCTCGCATCAACAAGTTGATCGATTTTGAGGAAAATCTGAATCGCCAAGAATCAACGATTGCCCGCGCCACTGCCAGTGGATTTCAAACTTTAATGTTGATTACCTGTTTCGCTGCACTTGTTTTGGGTGCAGTGGTCGCAACTTTGATCGCACGTAATATTTCAAAAGCGCTCGGCGGTGAGCCTAGAGAAGCTAGCGCGATTGCCCGCAGTATTGCCGCTGGTGATCTCAGCATCGACATCGATGTTGATGCGCGTGATCAGACCAGTGTGTTGTCAGCGATGAAGGAGATGCGTGATAGTTTGGTGAGTATCGTTGGCCGCGTGCGCAGTGCCACAGAGACAATTTCAACCGGCTCCTCAGAAATTGCATCAGGAAATCAAGATTTGTCTGAACGCACAGAACAACAAGCGACATCGCTCGAAAATACAGCGTCTTCAATGTCGGAATTGACCTCGACCGTGAAGCAAAATGCTGACAACGCCAAACAGGCCAATCAATTAGCAGTGACCGCCTCAGGTGTCGCGATTAAAGGTGGCGAGGTGGTCTCGCAAGTGGTCAATACCATGAGTTCGATCAATGATTCAGCGAAGAAAATTGTCGACATCATTGCCGTGATCGATGGTATCGCTTTTCAAACCAATATTCTTGCATTGAATGCCGCGGTCGAAGCCGCGCGTGCAGGCGAACAAGGCAGAGGCTTTGCGGTGGTTGCTAGTGAAGTTCGTAATCTGGCACAACGTTCGGCAGCGGCCGCCAAGGAGATCAAGACGCTAATTGGGGATTCAGTCGAAAAAGTCGATGCAGGTAGTAAACTCGTAGCACAAGCTGGCAGTACGATGGATGAAATTGTGATCAGCGTGAAACGGGTTACCGACATCATGGCTGAGATTATGGCGGCGAGTCAGGAGCAAAGTAGTGGTATCGAGCAAGTCAATTTTGCCATTGATCAAATGGATCAGGTGACTCAGCAGAATGCTGCCTTGGTAGAAGAAGCGGCTGCCGCTGCGACATCTATGCGCGATGAAGCAGGTCAGTTAGCAGAAACGGTCGCGGTATTTAAATTAAGCCACACACAGACTGCCACGCTAGATGTGAGTTCCAAACCACGAGCAGCAAAATCCAACTCACTAGCGGGAAAAAAACGTAGCTCAGGGGTGAAGCTGATTAAATGAGGCTATGGTGACGCGTGATCAGATTATGCAAAATTGAAAGCGCCAACACACATAGTCTCTGATCTGATTTGACAAATCCGCACTTCAAGCTTCGTCACTTTCAGATCGATGCGTAATCAATATAAATAAAAACCTAGTCTCGCAACGACGCATTCAAGAAATGTGGCGTTGCGAGAGCTCAAACGTTTTCCAGTCCGGATAATTTCAAACACAACCGCGAGCTCTTTCCTCCACTACTTTTGCAACAAGTCTATTGCTGCCGCAGTCATGGTTTTCACTCCAACTTTCAATGCCGCTTCTGCCATTGGGGCAAATTTGCTGGTGTGGGTGCCGGCGACGTAAGCCTTGCCGACATTGGCCTTGGCTAATAATTCGGGATCAATCACACCCAGAATAAACAGCACCGTTGGAATCGGGCGTTCAGGCGGCAAACTGTATTGTGCGAAATCTTCGCTGCCCATAATGCCAAATCCATCTGTGACTTTGTCGGCACCAAGTGCACCAGAAATCGCTTTTTTGACGCGAGCTGCCATCGCGGCATGATTGACATTGCTCGGTCCTGTTTCAGATTCGATGATGTTGACGATAGGCTTGCGATCTTCTGCGAGACCATTACTGACGGCGACGCCTTCCGCTGCGCGACGGATACCGTCTACGATAATTTTCATGGCAGTGTCGCTACGGGCGCGGGTTGTCAGTTCAAGTTTAACCTCGTCGGGAATAATATTGCGCTTGGTGCCGCCGTGGATACTGCCGACGGTAACAACAGCGGATTCCATCGGGTCCTCGTTACGGCTGACTATCGTTTGTATCTGATTGATAAATTGAGCGGCCATCACGATGGGATCTTTGCCACGATGCGGTGCGGCACCATGACCGCCAATACCGCGTATGGTCACATCGATAGAAGTGACTGCAGCATGCGTCGCACCAGAATAGACACCAACCTGACCTGTCGCCAGCCCAGGAGAATCGTGCATGGCTAGTGCCATATCGGGACGACCGAAGCGTTGATAAAGCCCGTCACGCAACATAGCTTGCGCACCGTCTAAGGTTTCTTCGGATGGCTGTCCCACTAGCACCACTGTGCCGTACCATTCTTTACGTCGTGCGGCAAGTTCACGCGCAGTGCCGAGTAAAGTCGTCACATGAATATCATGACCACAAGCATGCATGACACCCACCTCTTGTCCGGCAAGATTCTTTGCCATCACTTTGCTAGCGTAGGGTAAGCCGGTCTCTTCCACGATCGGTAATGCATCCATGTCGGCGCGTATCAGTAAGCGCGGTCCGGGACCATTTTCTAATATCGCCACCACACCATAAGCACGACTGCCGTCCGCATATTTTCCAACGCGCTCAGTCACTTGATAGCCGGCCTTACGCAACTCTGCAGCTAAGTTGGCAGAAGTATTGATTTCAAAATGCGACAACTCTGGATTGGCATGCAGGCGCTTGTAGTAATCAAACAAGTCATCGGCCACTGCAGCGCCGGAAAACAGTACACCTATGAGATAAGCAATGAGACAGGCGATAAATCGAACATTCATAAGGTCTTCCTTCGAG
>JAYVHZ010000014.1:0-6250 GCA_043770645.1 Undibacterium sp.
TCCGAAACCGACGTCATCGAGCGCTATGAGAACGCCAGCTTTTTTTAAGGCACTAATCGCAGGGCGTAAGAGTGCGGAATTACCGAGAAACTCTTGCTCATTAATTTCCAGCACTAACTGAAATGAATGCGGTAGCGATAAAATTTTCAATAATTCTTCCAGCGGTGTATCGAGCGCAGTGGTTGGAAATAGGTTGACGTGTACACGTGCAGTCGATGGTAATTTTCGACTTGCTTCTATACAACGACGCAAACATAGCAAATCGGACACACCAAGGATATTGCAAGTACGTGCGGAAATAAAAAAATCGTTTGGAAATTCAAATCGCGTGTTCAGCGGCCCACGCATTAAGAGTTCATAACCGATAATGGCAGCATGAGGATCAATGATAGCCTGCGAAAAAATACGTATCGATTCGCCACGATTCACAATTCCCCGCACATCATCTTCTGCTGACTCGCTAAAGCCAGTATCGTCGACGACGTTCGCCTGGTTCTTCCCACTACGCTTACTAATCAATAAGGCCGACTCGGTCAGCGCAACTGCCTCATTCAGAGATGCAGTTGTCACGGGAATCGATGCAACACCCAAGCTGATGGTCACGTCTTCGTTCGAAGTCGCACTCGATATAGGCAAACGTTTGGTAAGCATGACGTTGCGAATTTTATTTGCCACAAAAAAAGCTTCAGCGACTGTCGTTTGCGGAAGCAGGACAAAGAACTCATCACCGCCGATGCGACTCAATCGATCACCGGCCCTTAGCGTATCCCCCACGGTCTTTGCCACTAATTGCAAGGTCGCATCGCCCGCCCGGTAACCAAATCGATCGTTGATACTTTTGAAGTTATCGCAGTCGATGAGAATAGCGGAAATACGCCCAGTACCGCGCATAGATTGATTAATACACTGCATCAATTCTGATTCAATACCACGGCGGTTCATAACTCCAGTTAACGGATCAGTGACCGAAATCTCTTCAAGTTCCTGCTTGGCAACTGCCAATTCATTCGCCAAGCGAATTCTTAGGCTCACATCGCGCATCATGATAAGAAAGCCAGGCTGTCCCATCTGCACAATCGTAGCGACATGCATCTCCATTATTAAACCGTTCGGCAAACAAAACTCTTGAATTGCCTCTCCCGTTAGAGGTATAGCAAGCTCGGTACCGAGTATGCCCTCTTCGGCGATTTCGAACAGATGGCAGGCAGCGGCATTAGCAAACAAGACGCGTCGATTCGAATCAAGCAAGAGGACAGCATCAGGCCCCTCCATCAACAATTTTCTGTATTGCAGTATTGATTCCGTTCTACAGATGGCGTTGACGATCGTTCGTTCAAGTTGCGCTCCCGCAAACTGCCCTTTTACAAGATAACCTTGTGCTCCTGCTCGCGCAGCGACTTCGCCGAGCTCGCGATTATCCAAACCAGTTAACAAGATGACCGGAAACGATCCAACCCTAAGCAATGCCTCTATCGCGACACTACCCTGTGCATCAGGCAAACCAGAATCAACGAGGGCAATGTCATAAACATTGTTATAGGTAAGCCCTACTGCTTCAGCGAGGGTGGTCACGTGCGTCAAAGATGTCGCGTTCGGAAGAAACGCCCGCACTAATGCGGCATCACCGGCATCATCCTCAACTAATAAGACACGATAGTTCATATACCACCCTTGACCGTTTTTCTTGGCGATTCGATTTTGATCAGTAACGAGCACGCACGACTACTCTGGACTGATATCCAACCAAGCTCCATGCCGTCAGACATACATTCACATCGCATCGCGCTAAAAGTGGTGATCCAGACGTATCATCCAAGTCTTGGCGATGGAACCAGGCACTGAAGCAGGTGTCCCAAATTTATTTTTCCAATATTGATATGCAACTCCCACACGGAAAGTCTTTTTTCGCGCGCCAAAAAAATCACTGGTATCGGCCATCACGTTCATATCAAAATTGGTCTCTGGTGCAGTATTTCCTCCAAACTCATTTCGTCCCTTTGAAGCGATGATGAGTCCAAAGCCCTCGAAAGAAAAAGGAACAGCTCCCAAATTTCCCAGCGGGATACCCCATTCGGCCCCCAAAGCTAGATGTGTTTTGTAGGAATAACGGTTCGCGATTCCGGCCGGGAAATTGCTTTCTGAAAGTAGCAAGAGATCGATACTCATCCACCCTGGCACATCTAACATCAATGTCGGACCTATTACCAGCATGCGTTTTTTCGATTGGTAAGAAATATCGTTTTTCGTATTCCAATCGAAACCTAAGGTAACACCGACGCCTTTAATCGGCCCAAAGGTCATAGGGGTGCCCGAAATTTTTCCAAGATCGAAAGTATTTCGATAGACAACGTAGGCCTCTTGAGCACCCCCACCGCCGCTTGCTGGGTCGCTCTTATCAGACTGTAGAAAATCCACATTGAAAAATTGACTACCATACTGAGTTCCACCGGCATGGCTAAGTGCCCAAATATTTTTCGCGACGCTTTTTGGGTTGTATGGCTCCGCAAATTTACTGCCGGTGCGTAGGCTTATTGAGGTATCACTCCAGTCTTCAGCAAGCACTGGTACAGTGAAGAAAAGAAGGAATAGGCTAAGAAGTGAGATACAAGAGAAATGAAGGCTGGAGAGAAAATCGTGTCCACTAAGGTGAACGCGCCTTTTTTGCAGACGTGCCATATACGGACCTCTTTTGTTATAACTTCTTAGTTTAGACTCGGTATTTTAAGATAGTACTGTATCGTGCATATGGACAATAAATCTAGGGGTTTGAGGCAACATTTTCCCGATTGTTGTAATCAGTACACGAATCAAACTACAGATAGTTTTCTATTCTTATGCGTACACCAAATTTCCTCGCCAGACAGCGATAAAATTAAGCCAAGCTCATTCCACTTTTGTACGGGAACATGCATACCGAGTAAATCAGCGTTTTCCTAACACTGACGAGAAGCAAAAACCGACATGCCTTAAGCTCGGCCAAACTTATAGAGCCTCTTGCTGTGCACGGAAACGCCACAACGCCGAACAAGCAAAAACGAAAATAATGGCCAGTAACGCCCCAATCGGTGGTAAAGCCGCATCCAATCCTAAACCACGCCAGGTCATAGCATCCAAGTCATCGACTGCCCATCGGTTAGGAATGAAGACTGTAATATTTTGCAGCGATCCTGGAAAGATAAAAGAAGGCATCCACGCGCCGCCCAACACCACCATAACGAACGAAACCATCCAGAATGTAGTTCACGTCATAGACTCTGCAGCGAATACAATTGCTCTTAAGCGCAATGCACTTCGTAGTAATTTTTTATACTTTTAAGATAAATTGATTGAGGCTGCAACCAGCTTGGCTGACTGTGTTTCAATCCATTCCTTTCTATTCCGCTATCTCTGTCACATGCCGCATTATCGTGTATTGCCGCCTTTCTTTACTTCGTAGTCTAGGCCGCCAGTCAGCATTGTTTCTATTTCAGACGTGTCGGCCAAATATGCCTTACATGTGCAAAGTCGATTGAGGCAAAAGGCCTTACAGCCTCGTCGGTTCAGCTTTACATATCTGGTGCCAGCAATGATCGTGGCTTGTACTTTGCTGACTTTAGGGCTGTGGTTTTTTCTTGCGGACTGATATCGCTAGTTATTAATAGTTGCCCGATTCGTCAAAGAGACTCCCGCGATCACGAGCAAGCCGCCAACGATCATCGAAATTAATATGGGCTCTTTGAGCATTAGGCTGCTGAGCGTGACACCAAAAACTGGCACCAAATTATTAAACACCGCAGTGCGCGCTGGGCCAATGGCTTTGACACCTTCGTAGTACCAGACAAAACCGATGACGGTTCCAAAGATGCCCAAAAAGGCAATGGCACTCAGCACTTGCCAAGTCAGTTTGCTGGTATCTATTAATGGCAATTGGTTGACAGCACCCATGCAGAGTAATGCTAGTCCCCACAATGACGCATAGGTGGTTGCTGCAATGGGTGACAGACCTTTGAGGGCGTGTTTGCCTAGTATCGTGTATGCAGTCCAAGAGCCGACTGCGCCCAACATAAATAATTCGCCAGCGCCCATAGAGCTGGAAATGTCATGCACGACACTGAATAAATCTCCCCGCGTAATGACCACCGCTGCACCGACAAAAGCAATCGCGATTCCCAACCATTTGATCGCACCTAAACGTTCACGAAATAAGATTGCCATAGATAAAGCTGTGACGATGGGACTGAGGGATACAAAGAGGGCACTGCGTCCTGCGGGCATACGCTCTAGAGCCGCCAGAAAACAAATGTTATAGAGAAAAATCCCGGTTGCCCCTAATCCAAAAGTTGCTTGCAATTGTTGACGTGAGAGCTTAGGCAAACCTCCTTCAATTCGCCACGCTAGCAGGAGCAAAAAAACGCAGGCAACCAGAAAGCGCCCTGCAGCCGCAATCATGTGTGGGATCTCAGTCGAGACGATGCGACCAGCGATAAAAGTGCCGCCCCAAAATAGCGCAACACAGACCAGTTTTATGTACACCGATAGAGGTGCTTGTTTGATGGTTTCCATGTCGTCAGATCGCGGTGCTGCGAACAAAACGGTACACCTCATCCGCCTCTAAACGACGTTGCAATTTGCCCTCAAACCAAAGGTAATGGCAATGTGCCAAAGCCTCACCCAAGGCAAAGGTCAATTGATGTGCATCGAGCGGACGCTTAAACATGATGGGGACAATATCGTGCGCCGACATCGGCGTGACGCACACCGCTAAGACTTCTTGCAAACGCTCTGCATGATGATCGCGCAATTGCTGGATCCGGGTGTGAATGCCGGTGAAGGGTTTGCCATGCGATGGCAGCACCAAAACATCGCTTGGTAAATCAGCATATTTGTCTAATGAGTCTAGATATTGTTTGACCGGATTTGCTTCTGGCTCAGCGGCAAACACCGACACATTGGTCGAAATGCGCGGCAACACCATGTCGCCAGCAATCAGGCAATTGAGATCTGCACAATAGAGAGAAACGTGCTCGGGCGAATGGCCAAAGCCCGTGATGATGCGCCACTCATGTTGACCGATCGTGATGGCCTGACCATCTTGCAGACGATGATAGGCGGTAGGAACAGTTGGTACCAAGCGGGTGTAATAGGTTTTTCGTTCTTGGATTTTGTCCTGCATCTCGGCTGTCACCATGCCATGTTTGCGGAAATGCGGAAACATCGCCGAGCCATCGACGCCCGGCAAACCGGCTGACATCATGCGTGCAAAAGCATACTCACCAGTGCTCATATACAGAGGTGCATTCCATAAGGTGCAAAGCCAGTCTGCGCTGCCAACATGATCGGGGTGGCAATGGGTTGCAATCACTCGCACGATAGGTAAACCTTTGAGATGCGATGCAAACAAAATTTCCCAAGCATCGCGCGTGGCTTCGCTATTGATGCCGCAATCCACGACGGTCCAGCCGTGCGCAGACCCAGCATCGGTTTTGTAGACGTCTTCGATCAGCCACAAATTGATGTGATTTAAGGCAAACGGTAATCCCATCCGTATCCACAATACACTTGGAGCAATTTGTATGGTTTGCCCAGCCTCTGGAATGCGGTCGTTCAAAGGGTAGTGCAATTCTTGTTCTAGATGATTCATGGTGATGTGTGTGTGGCGCAACAAAGAGGGGGCAGAGGAATTGTAAATTGACGTTTACGTTAACTGCGTTTCAGGTAAGATTCTAAGTTCAAAATGCAATTCATGTTGGCTTTATGGAGAATTTGCCTGCACACATTTGGTGTTTTCAGACAATTTTCTTGCTTTCATTACAGAAAAAAGATTTAGCAATGGCAACTTATACCATCACCGAACTGGCAAAAGAATTTGATATTACGCCACGTGCAATTCGTTTTTATGAAGACCAAGGTCTCATCAGCCCAAGCCGCGAAGGTCCGAGCGGTCGTAACCGTGTGTACTCAGCACGTGAGCGCACACACCTCAAATTAACCTTACGGGGCAAGCGTTTGGGTTTGAGTCTGTCCGAGATCAAGCACCTAGTGACGATGTATGACTCGCCTAAAGATACAGAAGTTCAACTTAAAAGTTTCTTAGAAGTACTCGCTAAGCATCGTGCTTCTCTGGAGCAACAAAGAGAGGACATCGAAGTCATGCTTGATGAAATTACTGCGCATGAAGAAGAAAGCCAGCGCTTATTGGGAGTTGTTAATAAAGCGAAGTTAAGTACCTAAGAAATAGTTTGGATTGACGTTTACGTTAACGTCAATTGGA
>JAYVHZ010000015.1:0-8833 GCA_043770645.1 Undibacterium sp.
GACCATCAAAGTCAGCAATAAACTCGGCCTACATGCAAGGGCATCCGCCAAGCTCACCAAATGCGCGGGAAGCTTTCCGTGTGAGGTGTGGCTCTCGCGCGGAGAGCGGCGCATCAATGCGAAATCCATCATGGGCGTCATGATGTTGGCGGCCGGCCTCGGCTCGGAGGTGATGCTAGAGACGAACGGTGATCAAGAGCAAGCCGCATCTGATGCGATCAACGCGCTGTTCGCTGACAAGTTTGGAGAAGGCGAGTAAATGACCCCCACGCTCTCCCGCTGCGCGAGGATCACTGCCCCCCGAGTGGGCCGCGTTTCACCTTGGGACGGCCCGGCGGTGAAACCATGACATCCAGCATCCACGGCATTGCGGTCTCCAGCGGCATCGCCATTGGCCGTGCGGTGATGGTGAGCTCGGGGCGGGCGGATGTGGCGCATTACTTCATTGATGCGAGCCTAGTGCCTCAGGAATTGGCGCGAGTCAAAGATGCAAAAAACTCAGTCGTGGATGAGCTGATTCGCTTGCAGCATGGTGTGATGCAGCGTCACGCAAAAGAGGCGCCCGCTGAAATCGCGGCCATGATGGACGTCCACATGATGCTGCTGCAAGATCAGACTTTGCAAGATGGCGTGATGCACTGGATCAAAGAGCGGCATTACAACGCTGAATGGGCGCTGGTCACGCAATTTGAGGTACTCGCCAAGCAGTTTGACGAAATGGAAGACCAATACTTGCGTGAGCGCAAGGGCGATCTGGAGCAGGTGGTTGAACGTGTTCTCAAGGTATTGCAGGGTAAGCCATCCGCGTTACCACACGTCTCTGGGCAAGGCGCAGATGCAGCACTCGTATTGATCGCTCACGATCTCTCGCCAGCAGATATGCTGCAATTCAAAGATTCAGTGTTCGCCGGATTTGTCACCGATGTCGGAGGCAAAACATCACATACCGCGATTGTGGCGCGCAGTATGGATATTCCTGCCGTGGTCGGTGCGCGCACGGCCAGCACACGGATTGCACAAGACGACTTGATCATCATCGATGGTGATGCCGGTGTGATCGTCGTCGATCCTTCGCCGCAAATACTCGCGCAATACCGAGATCGCCAGCAAATATCAATCCTCGAACGCGAGCAATTGCAGTTGCTGCTTCACACCGTCACCGAGACGAAAGATGGCCAAAAAGTGGAGCTGCTGGCCAATATTGAGCGGCCCGAAGACGCGGTTGTGGCGTTGGCTGCAGGCGCGGTCGGCGTGGGGCTGTTCCGTAGCGAATTTCTCTTCATGGGGCGCGCGGGCAAGTTGCCCGATGAAGAAGAGCAATATGCGGCTTACAAAAAAGCAGTGGACGGCATGCAAGGCCTTCCCGTGACGATTCGCACAGTGGATGTGGGTGCAGACAAGCCGCTGGATTCTCAAACCACTCGCGATGCATCGCACCTTAATCCCGCTTTGGGCTTGCGCGCGATTCGCTGGTGTTTGGCAGAGCCAGAGATGTTTCGCACACAACTCAGAGCCATTCTTCGCGCAGCAGTGCATGGGCAAATCAATCTCTTGATACCGATGCTCACGTCAACTCATGAGATCACGCTCACACTCAAACAAATTGAGCTTGCGAAGCAAGAGCTTGATGAGCGTGGCGCGATACACGGGCCTGTGAAGCTGGGCGCGATGATCGAAATTCCGGCGGCTGCGATTGCCTTGCCCTTGTTCCTCAAGTATTTTGATTTTCTCTCTCTCGGCACGAACGATTTGATTCAGTACACACTGGCCATTGATCGCGCCGATGAATCGGTGGCGCATTTGTACGATCCGTTGCATCCAGCGATTTTGCATTTGATAGCCAGCACGATTCGGCAATGCTATGAAGCAGGCAAGGGGGTGAGCGTGTGCGGCGAGATGGCGGGCGATGTGAGCATGACGCGCTTGCTGCTGGGCATGGGGCTGCGCTGCTTTTCGATGCACCCAAGCCAAATCCTTTCGGTGAAAAAAGAAGTGCTGGCATCCGATACAAAGTTATTGGCCAAGCTGGCTTGGAAAGTGCTTCGCAGCGATGATCCTGCTGCGCTATTGAATAGATAGCGTTTCACGCAGGTTCTATGCCGGTAAACAGATGATTTCTTATAAATTTAATCATGAATAACGCGCTTCCACCCTATCCCTGCTACTTAAGCCAATGCGGCACGAGTGAGTTCACCACGGTGGATCAGGCCAAGATCAGTGTGATGGATCGCGGGTTTATCTTTGGCGATGGTGTCTATGAAGTGTTTGTGGTGTACGGCGGAAAACCATTTCGCTTGGCGCAACATATGGCGCGATTGGAGAAATCTTTAGCGGAAATGCGCATCACGAATCCGCATACGCGGGCGCAGTGGCTTGAAATGGTAGAGAAGTTAGTTACTCCTAAATTAATAGCACCTTACGCAGAAAATACGGATGGAATGCACGATATTCCTTCAAATGATTGGTTGATTTATCTGCAAATCACACGCGGTGTGGCACTGCGCGATCATGTGATGCCAAAGGATATTGCGCCCACGGTTTTCATGATGCGCAGTCCTTTGAAACTTGCTACCGCGCAGCAGCACGAGCAAGGTGTGGCTTGTGTGAGCGCTGATGATTTTCGCTGGGAAAAAGCGCATATTAAATCTACCAGCTTGTTAGGCGGTGTGTTTGCAAGGCAGATCAGCTTCGATGCTGGTGCGATTGAGACAGTGATGTTTCGTGGACCTTTTCTATCTGAAGCCGCCTTGAGTAACGTGTGGCTTGTCAAAGATGGTGCTGTTGTCGGTGTGAGGAAAGACAATTTGGTGTTGGAGGGTATTCGCTTCGGCCTGATCGAGGAGCTTTGCAAGGCGCAGGGTATTCCATTCTCATTGCGCCAAATAGCGCGAGATGAAGTGTTTGCAGCGGACGAGTTGATGCTTTCTTCTGCTACCAAAGAAGTGCTGCCGATCACGCTGCTTGACGGCAAGCCAGTAGGCAGCGGCGTGCCCGGCCCGATTTACCAGAAACTCTACGCAAGTTACCAAGCTGCGAAAATAATGGCATGACCACGCCTGCATCGCCAAAATCTTCCGATATTGCTTCTAGCATTCCGCCAGAGCAATCGCTAATTAAGTATCCGAGCCAGTTTCCGATCAAGGTTCTGGGTGCAAAGGTCGATGGCTTTGAAGCCGCGATTGCGCATATTGCGAAGCAATTTGACCCGACGTTCGATGCTTCAACGATTGCCAAGAAAGACAGCTCGGGCGGCAACTACCTCGGCCTCACGATCACAATCACAGCAACGAGTCGCGAGCAGCTCGATGAGCTTTACAGAACCTTATCGACACACCCGATGGTCAAGTGGGTGATGTGATCACTTCAGAAATCATGCCGATACCTCGGTGCGCATGCTAGCCGCGCTTGAAACAGAAATGGTCCGTCCGCCTTTCTTAGGTTTGCTCGCTGCGCTGCTTTTAATGTTAACCAGTGCCCGATTGTGTTCGTCATTGACCACTGTATTTTCAAATTGCCTTTGATCGATTGGTCTTTCAAACACGTCGACGCAATCCGCATTGCGCCTGAGAGCGAAGATTCAGCCCTATCGGAGCCTCAAAGGCGAGAGAAGTCAAGGTGCTATGGGCTGGTGATTTGCTTGACATCTTCCGTTCATGTGAAGTCGTCAAGATTTTCGCCAAAGTCAAAACGTGTGGCATGGAGCTTGCGACGATCTTCATGATGTCTAACGACTTGTGGGGCTCACATTGACATTGCCTCATAAAATATGGCGTTATAGTGCGGCGTCTTTCGTTGTGGCGCCCTCAATCACGCGGGCTTAAATGTTGGCACACGTGCTGTGGCTTCTTGAGTGGCGATCAATGATTTACGTGTGCTAATATTTCAGTTACTCGAAAGGTGTTGTGCATGATAGTAGATCAACTATTGGATATCTCTGGCCGGTTGGGACGTGGAAAGTTCTGGTTGCAATCTATATTGCTTTGGCTTGTGCTGTACGCGATTCACGCCTTGATAGGTCATCAAGTTTCTAGCTGGGTCGTTTGGATGGTCAACGGAGCAGCACTTTGCATCTTGACGATCTTATGTATTAGGCGATTACATGATCGCAACTATAGTGCTCGCTGGATGTGTTTAGTGTTGATTCCAGTGGTGGGCGCAATATGGCTAGCATGGCAACTAGGTTGCCGAAAAGGCGTGCTGCACGATAACCTTTGGGGTACAAATCCGTCCAAGCCTAGCGGTGAGTATTTCGTAGTTCAATAGGGCGCTTACATGCAAAACAACAACCTGATCGTCAACGATGTGACGGGTTTAAATCCAGTCAGTGTTTGGGCGATTAACAAACCGCGTAGTGTAGAAGAGGTCGTAGATGCGATCCGGCGTACTGATGGTCCTATTTCAGTGGGAGGCGGGCATTTCAGTATGGGTGGCCAGACGGCGAGTCTGGGCACGTTGCACCTAGATATGCGTAGCTTGAACCAAGTAGTGGCCTTTTTCCCGAGCCAAAAAACCATTCGCGTGCAGGCGGGTATTCGGTGGTGCGATATTCAGAGATTTATTGATCCGCACGGCTTGGCGATCAAAATCATGCAGACCTATGCGAACTTCACGGTAGGCGGCGCACTCAGCGTGAACTGTCATGGTCGCTACATGGGTTTGGGTTCTGTCGTGTTATCGGTAAATTCGATCAAAGTGGTCTTGTTGGATGGCAGTGTCCAAGAGGCTAGTGCATCGTGTAATTCTGAATTGTTCTACGCAGTCATTGGTGGCTATGGTGCCGTAGCGGTTATCGTGGAGGCTGAACTTAGCTTGGCAGAAAACGTACGTGTTAAGCGATTAGCGCGCAAGATGAGCTCGTTGGACTACATTTCGCATTTCAAATCGAAGGTACGTTATTTTCAAGACGCAGTTTTTCATAATGCTGATTTGTATCCGCCGCATTTCAGCAAGGTCAGGTCGGTAACTTGGGCTCAAACTGGTGAGTCGGTCACCGAAACCCGGCGCTTGCAGCAGGGCGGGCAAAGCTATTTTCTTAATCGATACTTCGTTTGGGCCGTAACGGAAACACCGTTTGGCAAATGGCGGCGCGAATATTTGATCGATCCTTTGCTGTACTTTTTTCGCAAAGTACATTGGCGAAACTTCGAAGCCGGCTACGATGTCGCAGAGCTAGAACCTGCATCCCGTAAGCACACAACATACGTCTTGCAAGAGTACTTTATTCCGGTCGAGCGCTTTGATGAATTTGTACCAAGATTGTCGGAAATTCTTCAGCGACACCGAGTAAACGCGCTCAATGTTTCGGTTCGTCATGCACTTACAGACCCGGGAACCTTACTGGCTTGGGCTCGCGGAGAAACCTTTGCCTTTGTTCTGTACTACAAGCAACGCACACGTGACAGTGCCATCAATCGTGTGGCAATCTGGACGCGCGAGTTGATCGATGCTGCTATCGCTTGCGGCGGTGCATATTACCTGCCGTATCAACCACACGCAACTTCTGCTCAATTTCATGCGGCGTATCCACAAGCAAAAGAATTGTTCGCGCTCAAGCTCAAGCTCGATCCTGCCTATCGGCTACGCAATGTACTTTGGGATAAATATTACGCGCCGACGTTAGAGAATAAGTCATGAATACCAAACCATTTGTATCTGAATTTCGATCCGTTTTTAATAATACGCATTGGCATGACGGATTCTACAAATTTCTGCAAAACATCTACCGGCTCTACCCTGAAGATCGTTTTCATGCCTTGATCAAGGAAGTTTCTCAAGAATTAGATGATGATGAGGCTATATACCGACGTGTGCAGCGCGAGCTCCCGAAAATCAAGCCATTTTTGGCAGACCTCAGGTTGGCCTTGCCTTCGCTTTTTAAGCAAAAACGTGAAATGGCAGATCAAACACTGCGTTTGCTTCCGGGCACTCAAAGCATCAATGGCTACGTGGAGATTGGCACCACTGGTCGGTACATCAGCGAGCTGCGTAAACGCCTTAGGTTCGACGGGCCAATTTTTTTAGTCAATGAAAAAGCACCAACGAATTCGCCCGTTGATATTGCGGAACGGGGCGGATTCACCAAAATTGGCCAATTCCTACCGCTGGACTATCAGCCTATTCCGTTAAGTATTGCGGATGCGAGTGTAGATTTGGTGACCTGTTACGTCGGTCTGCACCATTGCCCACCAACGCAACTCATAGCCTTCGTGAAATCAATAGCGCGAGTACTGCGACCTGGGGGACGCTTTATTTTGAGGGATCACGATGTCACGACGCATGAAATGTTTATCTTCGTTTCCTTGGTGCACACTGTCTTTAATTTGGGTCTAAATGAAAGCTGGGAAACTAATCAGCAAGAGCTTCGCCACTTTCGTTCAATTGAGCAGTGGATCGCACTTTTGGCGGAGTGCGGATTGGTTGATCAAGGCAAAAGAGAGCTGCAAGCGCATGATCCCTCTGACAACGTGTTGCTGGCGTTCGTAAAGTCCGGGGCTGACAAATGATGAAAATCAAACGTTTCTCGTATCTGCTTCTCGCACTCGCTATTTGTATCCACACTGCAATCGCTCAAACAGCACCTGCTAAGGTGTTAACTGGAAAAGAGCACGTGCGTGGCCTAGAGCAAACACTGCTTACTTATCCCGAGTGGTTTTTGGTTTTCAGTCCTCATGAATATGCTCAATTTATCGCAGCCAACGAACCAAGCCGATTCCCCTATTACGGTCACATAGCGCAGTTTTGGCAAGGCTATAAAGCGGTTTTTGACGAGTCACAGCGACGCGGGTTAGATCTGAATCCTGGGTATCACTTAATGATCATGGTCATCGGCAGCAGCACCACAGTTGAATATTCGATTAAATCGGCGTATGAATTGCTGGTGGGTAAGTTTTTTGCTGCCGTATCGGGTAGTTCAACTGAGGAAGATCGTTACGCGACAGCAGTGGCCAAAGATTATGTGAAATTCATTCGTGTGCTTCCTTGGTATGAATATGATTTCAACAAGGCGCTCAAAGGTCTCTGGTCTGAAGTGCCGTTAAGCGGTCCTGAAATTCTCCGCAAATGGGAGCGCCGATTCGCGCTGAGCACCGAATATCTGATAAAGCTTGGTTATGCCAAACTCATCAAAATGGGCACACAATCGATTTATGAGGCCCCATTAATGACTACCGCTGTGGCTACAAGACCACCGCCCAAAGCTGAAATCGGACTACCTGATCTGAAGATGCTTTCTGTATTGCCAGAAGGTGCGGCATTAGCTACTGTGCCACGCTACGAGGCGTTTACCGTGTACTCCCAAGCATTGGCCGAACAGGGGCTGGTTTTTATTGAAATTGCAGGCAATGATTCGTTCATCTTAGTCAGTGTACTTGCTGCGCAATCATGGACGCCTGATGCCTCACTATCGCAGCTATTGGCGCAACCAATCCTGACCGAGCCTGGCCTAAAGCGCGTGCTACTTACAATGCCAGTCAAACTTCTGGCGCAGCAGCTACGCTTGTGGAAGGACGCTGGAGTAAAGGTGGAGCATGTCTTTGATTACTGATACGCTAAAGAAAGTAGTTTTTTTTCGCTCTGCATGGAAGCTCATACCGCTTGCAGCACTGCTGCTGATCGCTGTTGTTGTACTACTGTCGTGGATACGCATCTTTTGGGTGGAGCGATTAAGTCCTGAGCAGGCTGCCCCTAACCAAGGTCGATGGATACAAGCGCACGACGTCAAGCTGTATGTCCAAGAATTTGGCGATCCGCAAGCGCCTGTACTTTTGATGATTCATGGCACAGGAGCTTGGGCAGGGACTTGGGATCAAAATGTGCAAGCAATGGCTGACGCTGGCTATCGAGTTGTTGCGCTAGATTTACCTCCGTTCGGTTTTAGTACTCAACCGGTACTTAGGGATTACAGTCGTGCGACTCAGGCACGCCGAATCGCTGCTTTGATTGAATCTTTAAATTGTGGGCCTGTCACATTACTCGGGCATTCGTATGGAGGCGGACCTGCTTCCGAGGCAGCTATGTTGTACCCACAGTTAGTACGACATTTGATTCTGGTTGATGCGGCAGTAGGCCTGAAAACTGTGCGTCCCGAGTCAACGGATCGAAGTCTATTGCTGAAATTTTTAGATATTCGATTTCTGCGCACTACATTCATAGCTACGTTGGGTACACAGCCTGTATTGAGCTCTTATTGGCTGAGTCAATTTGTGGCTAAAAAAGAGGTGGTTACAACTGAGAGGACGGCCGTTTATCAAATACCGTTTACGCGTGAAAACTTCAGTGCTTCTCTAGGAGATTGGGCTGTTCAATTCGCAGCGGAGCAAGGTAAGTTTGCCAGTGAGAGTGCCTTAGGTTTCCAGAAACTTGCCATGCCTCTGACATTGGTTTGGGGGTCATTGGATACCATTACGCCGCCTGAGCAGGCCAAAGAAATTGCTGCTTTGGTCCCTAAAGTTCAGTTGCTTATGTTGGATGGTGTGGGGCATATTCCACAGATCGAAAATCCCAAGCTATTTAATCAAACATTGGTGGCGCTGTTGACTTCGATAAGACCATGATTTGAATATTACTGCGAGTAAAACGCGTTGCTTTGCAGAGACATGAGTTGTCTATGCCTATCGCTGGTGGCTTTTCTCGACGTTTTTTTTGGTGGGCTGCACGTCGTCATTGTGGGAAATTTTCTCAAAATTGAGCCGAAGTTGGAAACCCAATAATTTCTTCTACAGGGGGTAACCGTTCCATCGCGCATGACTAGCAGAACTGAACACGCGAATGTAAGACCTAAGAGAGTGTCTGTACTGCGGGCATTGCGATAATCGCGGCGCTTGCTCGTCGCGGC
>JAYVHZ010000016.1:0-17779 GCA_043770645.1 Undibacterium sp.
ATTTGTAAAACCTGATTTTTAATTATTGCCGCGCAATACTTAGTTTTCACTTGATTCGTTCAACAACAAGCGGGTGTGATTTAGCGTCACTAAATTGTAGGGCGGGTGCAACCCGCGCCGCCAACGCGTCAATCACCGAGCCAGCGCGGGTTGCACCCGCCCTACGAAAGCTGTGTTGTGTCTGATTACGTTTGTATAAACATTCTTTTAAAACCCATCAACGCTGAGTCGCAAAGAAAAACGAAAAAAAAGGAAGCGTCAAAGCCCAAAATTTTTCTCAACGCCCCTCAGCGTCTCTGCGCCTCGGCATTGGGGGGTTTTAATCCTTTTCATTTGGCATTTTCACTAGCCAAGCTTCAATTTGCTTTAGCGACTCGCAAACCCAAGTGCAACAATGCATCCCAAGCATCACCCGCAAACTTTGGTGCGCGTAAGCCTTTGACCATTTTGTCGATTTGCGCAGCGTCTTGTAACGCTGCTTGCAGGGTCGCTAAACTAACACGACGTAGTGCTGGCTCCATAAGTTTTTCTCTTGGTCCCCAGATACGGTACTCTTTTAAAAGTGCCCCTAATGGGCGTCCTTGTGCGACGCCGGATTTTAATTTAAGTAATGTGCGCAGCTCTTCTGCCATCGCCCACAGAACTAAAGGCAGGGCCTCGCCCTCACCTTTCAGTCCATCTAGCATTCTGACTAAGCGTGCCACATCGCCGACCAACATCGCTTCGTTCAATTTAAACACATCATAACGTGCGACGTTTAAAACAGCGTCGTGGATCACGTCAAAACTAAGCTTACCTTGTGGGTGCAACAGACCTAATTTTTGGATTTCTTGATGCGCTGCCAGCAAATTACCTTCGACACGATCGGCGATAAATTCCAAGCTTTGTTTGTCCGCGCTTTGCCCTTGCGCTGCCAATCGTTGTCCTATCCAATTCGGTAAAGCGACACGCTCGATCAGCGGGATCTCGATATACACCGCAGCTTGTTGCAACATCGTGACCCAGGCTGCTTTTTGCGTTGCCCAGTCGAGTTTAGGTAGGCTAATTAAGGTGATGTTATCGGGTGATAGATCGCGCACATATTCTTGTAAAGCCGCACCACCGTCTTTGCCTGGCTTGCCCGTTGGAATACGCAGGTCTATCAGTTTTTTATCGCCGAATAGTGATTGCGACTGGTTCGCTGCCAGTAGTTCGCCCCATTTAAAGTAGCGTTCTACGGTCAATATATCGCGTTCTAAAAATCCCTGCGCTTTTGTGATTTTGCGTATTTTGTCGGCGGTCTCTTGCACCAGCAAATGCTCGTCGCTAGAGATGACATAAATCGCCGCCAAACCTTTGGCGAGATGAGCATCAATGGCGTCGTAGCGTAGTTGCATATTTTAATGAGCCTCAATCTATTTTGGCTGGCGCTTCCATCTTGACGACGGCAAGACGACGCATGATTTGCTGCACGAGTTCTGATTGCATATCGCGGTAGAGCAAGGCTTCTTCTGCTTCTTTCGCCAAGACTTCATTTTCTTTAAAACTGAGATTACGTTTTAGGCTGATTGTGGTTGGCTGTAACACTTCGCGTCCAGCTTTGTCACGCAAACGGAACTTCAAGTTGTAGATCAAGTTAAATTCACGGACACGACCTTGACTGTTCAAGGACAGAATCACTTTATCGCGCGTCTCACCAAGCACATCCAAAATCACTTCCGCATTGTTTGCTTGTAAAGTGACTTCGGTTTTCCCATTGGCTCGCAAATTACGTTTAAGCTCACCACCTAAAGCGGAGCTTTCTGGCAATCCTACATAAATACTTTGAAACGGAAACACCACTGCGCCGCGCAGAGCGAAACCACAAGCACTAAGACTCGCCAATAGAACGAGATAGCTAACAATTTTCAGAAAACGATTTTTGCTCATTTGGGCTTTCACTCTACTCTTGCAGTATATGTAGGGCGGGTGAAACCCGCCAAACTTCACGCTTTAATTGACCTCGACTGGCGGGTTGCACCCGCCCTACATTTTAGATACGCAAATCTCTGCGCACTCTGCAACGAAACTATTCAAACTCAAACAACAATATTAACCAGCTTACCAGGCACAACGATGATCTTCTTCGGCGTTCCTTCAATAAAGCGCGCGGCACTTTCATTAGCCACAGCAGCCGCTTCGATCGTCGCTTTGTCAGCATCTTTGGCGACCTTGATACTGCCGCGCAATTTGCCATTGACCTGTACCATCAATTCAATTTCATCTTGCACTAAGGCTGCTGCGTCGACTTGTGGCCAAGGTGCATCGATAATGCCGCCCAAATCTTTATCGTAGCCAAGCTCATTCCACAACGCATGTGTGATGTGCGGACAAACAGGATACAAACCGCGCAACAAGATACCAAAAGCTTCACGCACCGCAGCAGCTGAACCTTCTGCTTCCGACTTAAATGATTCAATTGTGTTCAACAATTTCATCGCACCAGACACTACCGTGTTGTACTGCAAACGATCGTAATCGCTATCGATTTGTTTCAGCGTGCTGTGTACTTCAAAACGCAGGGCCTTAACATCGGCTGCGTAGTTCGCTGCTGGCGTTGCGCCTGCAGCGATCGTTGCGGAGAACTTCAATGCCGTCGCCCACAAGCGGCGCAGGTAACGAGATGCGCCTTCCACGCCGCTACTACTCCAAGCAGCACTTTGATCTGGCGGTCCAGCAAACATCGTAAATAAACGGGCTGTATCTGCGCCGAATTGGCTGATGATATCTTTCGGTTCCACCACGTTATTCTTAGACTTGGACATCTTTTCGATGCCGCCCATTTGCACTGGCTGACCATCGCTCTTCAAACTAGCGGAAATTGGACGACCTTTTTCATCGTGCTGCACTTCGACCTCGTTTGGATAGAACCAAACTTTCTTACCACTGGCTTCTTCACGATAATAAGATTCGTTGAGCAACATACCTTGCGTGAACAAATTCTTAAATGGTTCGTCGATTTTTACCAAGCCCATGTCGCGCATGGCTTTTGTCCAGAAGCGCGCATACAGCAAATGCAGAACCGCATGCTCAACACCACCGATGTACTGGTCCATCGCCATCCAGTAGTCATTGCGTTCATCGACCATGGTCGTCGCATCTGGGCAGGTATAGCGCATGAAGTACCAACTGGAATCAACGAAGGTATCCATGGTGTCGGTTTCGCGGTGTGCGGGCTTGCCGCATTTTGGGCAAGGCACATTCAAGAAAGCCGCATGTGTTTTTAACGGATTACCGGAGCCGTCTGGAATACATTCAGTCGGCAGTACCACTGGCAAATCTTCGTAAGGCACTGGTACGTCGCCGCAATCATCGCAATGGATGATAGGGATAGGCGTACCCCAATAACGTTGACGAGAGATACCCCAGTCGCGCAGGCGCCAGGTGGTTTTCTTCTCGCCTACGCCTTTGGCGACGAGATCGGCAGCTACTGCATCAACTGCTGCTTTGTAAGTCAAGCCGTCGTACTTACCAGAATTGACCGTCAAACATTTTTGCTTATCGCCATACCACTCTGCCCAAGCGTCAGTTGTGAAGCTCTCACCCTCAACAGCGACTACTTGTTTGATCGCGATGTTATATTTTTTCGCAAACGCGAAATCACGTTCGTCATGCGCTGGGACGCCCATCACCGCGCCATCGCCATACGTCATTAAGACATAATTACCAACCCAAACTTCGACCTGTTCGCCCGTCAACGGATGCGTGACAAATAAACCTGTAGGCAAACCTTCTTTTTCTTTAGTCGCCATTTCAGCTTCGGTGGTACCACCTGCTTTGCATTCCTCGATGAACGCGGCCAACTTCGCATTGTTTCTTGCAGCAACTGTTGCGAGTGGATGTTCTGCAGCAACTGCGCAGAATGTCACGCCCATAATGGTGTCAGGACGGGTCGTGAAGACATACATCTTGCCGTCTTGGACTAAGGCACCAGATTCGTCTTTGATCTCATGGCTAAAAGCGAAGCGCACACCTTCGCTTTTACCGATCCAGTTGCGTTGCATCGTACGTACTTGATCTGGCCAGCCATCGAGTTGATCGATACTAGACAAAAGTTCTTCCGCGTATTGCGTGATGCCGAAGTAGTAGCCTGGGATTTCACGTTTTTCCACGACTGCGCCTGAACGCCAGCCTTTACCGTCAATCACCTGCTCGTTCGCCAACACGGTTTGATCAACCGGATCCCAGTTCACGACCTGAGTTTTTTTGTAAGCGACGCCTTTTTCTAGCATCTTCAAGAACAGCCACTGATTCCAACGATAGTAATCAGGATCGCAAGTTGCCACTTCACGTGACCAGTCAAACGCTAAACCCAATGGCTGCATTTGCGATTTCATGTCTTCGATGTTGGCGTAAGTCCATTCTGCAGGCGACTTTTTGTAGGCAATCGCCGCATTTTCTGCCGGCAAGCCAAAAGCATCCCAACCCATAGGCATTAAAACGTTATAACCCTTCATGCGCAATTGACGCGCCAGCATATCGTTAATGGTGTAATTACGTACGTGGCCCATATGCAGCTTGCCGGATGGATATGGCAACATGGAACAAGCGTAGTATTTGCCTTTTGGGAAACGCGGATCGTTTTCTACCGTTTTGAACGCATTTGTTTCTGTCCAATGTGATTGGGCGGCTTGTTCAACTTCGGCTGGGCTGTATTTTTCTTGCATGACGATTCTATCGAAGAAATAAATAAAATAAGAGGAAAAGGCGGTGACGACTCAACCTTGGATTATAAGGCTAAAGCATCGTCATTTGAGGGGACACGCCGAGAAAAAGCCCGCTTGAACTTACTTTTTAGGCGGATTTGAAGTTAATGACTGAGAAGATTTGGCGGATGCACTTGCCGATTTTGACTCGGTGGCAAAACCTATTTTATTCAAGCCATGACTTTGCGCTGCCGACATGACTTGCGCAATGAATTCAAAACGCGTCGACTTATCGGCACGCAATAGGATTTCCGGCTGAGGTTTTAGCTTTGCACTCAATGCAAATCGTTGGTCAAGATCATCGATCAAAACCTGTTCTGTATCCCAAAACAATTTACTGTCGGCATTAAAGGACAAAGTAATCGTCTTTACATCTTGCGGCAGAACTTGCGCTTCGGCTTGCGGCAAATCTAAACGTATAGCGTGATTAAGCAAGGGCGCCGCGATAATAAAAATCACTAACAGGACCAACATCACGTCGACCATAGGCGTGACGTTGATATCCGACATCGCCACCATCGGCTTACCAGATCGTCCACCTAAACTTTTGAATTGACCGAATCCCATGAATTAACTCTTAACTGGGTTTCGTGAGATAGGCATGTAAATCAAATGCAAAACCATCTAACTCGGCAAACGTGATGCGATTAATACGATTGAACGCGTTGTAGGCAAGCACTGCAGGAATTGCCACAATAAGACCCAAACCAGTCATCACCAAGGCTTCACCAACTGGACCTGCCACCAAATCAATTTGAATCGCTGTCGATCCAGAGACAGCGGTTAATGCATGATAGATGCCCCATACTGTACCCAGCAATCCAACAAACGGTGCAGTCGCACCAACCGATGCCAACAAGGTTAAGCCTGTTTCTAAACGCACTGTTACCCGGTTAAGTTCTTCTCGTAATACGCGCGTCATCACATCAGCAGCATCTGTTTTCGCCATGATAGATTTCGCCCGATTTTGCGGATTCGCTGCAGCCAAACCTTGTTTTGCCAATGGCGTATAGATATTTTCCACATCCAATGCATCAAGCAAAGTCACTGCATCTTCGATTGTTGGTGCATTCCAAAATACATGCAAAGCATTGGTGCTACGCCGAATGCGCCAAAATGACCAAGACTTAGAAAAAATCGTGAACCAGCTAAGCAGCGACATCAAAATCAGAAAGACAGCAACCGCACGACCTAATTCGTCTAATTGCGTCCAATATTGGCTAAGCGTGACTGGCATAAGCGAACTCTATTCCGAATTTAATTATTTCAAGCCCAGCACGTCATACATATCAAACAAGCCAGTTTGCTTATCAGCTAAGAAGCGTGCGGCGCGCAAACTGCCATGCGCATAAGTGACTCGACTTGATGATTTATGAGTAATTTCAACGCGCTCACCGATTCCAGCAAACAAAACCGTGTGATCACCAACGATATCACCACCGCGTATCGTTGCAAATCCGATCGAGGATGGATCACGCTCGCCAGTAACACCCTCGCGCGAAAATACGCCAACTTCTTTTAAATCACGACCTAAAGTATCGGCAATCACTTCACCCATTTTCAGTGCAGTACCGGATGGCGCATCGATTTTATGGCGATGATGCGCTTCGATGATTTCGATATCATAGCCATGCGAAAAACTCTTGGCAGCCAACTCCAATAGCTTCATCGTTACATTCACGCCTACGCTCATGTTTGGCGCAAACATAATGGCGGTTTTTTTCGCCGCTTCCGCAATCGCCGCCTTACCGGCGTCATCAAATCCCGTGGTGCCAATGATCATTTTGATGCCATGCTCGGCGCAGTATTTCAAATGCTCTAAAGTCCCTTCCGGACGCGTAAAGTCGATCAAAAATTCAGCATCTGCCAGAGCTTTTGCAAAATCAGATTCGATGTGAACGCCTGTCACTTTACCCAATGACAAACCCGCGTCCGTACCTAAAAACGCGGATTGCGAAACATCCAGAGCACCAACCAAGCTCGCATCGTCAGCGGCAGCGATAGTTTCGATCAACATTTTGCCCATGCGACCAGATGCACCGGCCACAGCGATTTTCATACTAGACATAATTTAACTCAGCTTATTTTTTCTTTGGGGCTTGATCAGTTGGGGTTGATTCATTGCGCGATGTGATAGCAGAACTCGTGATATGCGCAAGATATTCTTTTTCGGTTGGTAAATTACCGCCTTCGAAACGCGCCACAGTGTTGTCTTTGAAGAAAATTGCTAAGCGACTAGAGATCACTTCACCGTTTGGCTTTAACATTCGGAAAGGATAGTCCCAACGATCTTCGTGAAACATATCCGTCAACAACGCAGTGCCCAATAAGAAGCGCACCTGCTCACGCGTCATGCCTTCTTTCAATTGGGTGACCATCTCTTGGGAGACAAAATTACCCTGCTGAATGGAAATACGATAAGGCGAAATCAAGCCAAATAACTTATCAACGCCAGTTGGCTTGACGATTTGGGTTCCTTTTGATGCATTGGCATCAGCCGTTTCAACAGCGGCTTTCTGCGTCGCGCAGCCTGATAGCAAAACGATCATTGACGTCAAACCCAACAAGGCAAATTGACTAGATTTTTTCTTAAACACAGTGAATTGCATAAACTACCTCAAATTTTCAAGCAACAATGTCGAGCCGAGAAACTTCAGATAAGATAACAGAAATTTCTTACCCAGCTCTAAAACCCGATATCATAAAGCACTTAGCCTTCTTTTGACTGAAAACATGACAAATAACACGCCCGATCTGAAAGCTAGCGGACTGAAAGCCACTCTGCCACGTCTGAAAATTCTGGAAATATTCCAAAACAGCGCGGTTCGCCACCTGACCGCGGAAGATGTGTACAAAATCTTATTGACAGAAAATATGGATGTGGGATTAGCGACTGTGTATCGCGTACTGACGCAATTCGAACAGGCAGGTCTACTACATCGCAATCATTTTGAGTCTGGAAAAGCGATATTTGAATTGAATGAAGGATCGCACCATGATCATTTGGTTTGTTTAGATTGCGGTCGCGTTGAAGAATTTTTTGATGATCAGATTGAAAAACGTCAACATGCGGTTGCTGAAGAACGTGGCTTTGAGATTGCTGAACACTCTTTAGCAATCTACGGCAACTGCACCAAAGTCAATTGCGAGAATAAGAAATAACACAGAAAAAACACAGAAAGAACGCAAAGAGCAAATCAGACCAAGTACCGTTCGATTTTACTTAGAACTTCTCGGTCTGCCTGCTCTGAACGCAGGGATTTACTCTTAATAGCCGTTTACATCGTTCACTTCCCAAGATCACAATATTGGCAGGCGCTAATTCCCGCCGAAAGCGAACCGGGAAATTGCCAGAATCAAGCGTTTAGTGCAGCTTACGGTGCTGAACTAGCACCAGGATCAGCATTTTTTGCGCTACGGCTCGCGCGTACCTTTGCTGATACGCCTTGAATAGTGTCGAGCACTTTTTTCGCATTAAAAGGCTTAATAATATAACCGCTGATGCCGCTTTTCACCGCTTCGGCAACAGTCTCCTGGTCCTTATTTGCCGTGACCATCAATACAAACACATTTTGCATGACCATGCGAATGCTTTTCAGTGCATCGATACCACTCACTTTCGGCATCACGACATCCAATAAAATCACATCGGGCTTGAGACGAATTGCCATATCCAGAGCACCATCGCCATCTAAAGCTTCGCCTACGACGTTGTAACCATCATGACGCAGTATTACCCTCAAGGTTTCGCGGGTCATATCGTTGTCGTCAACGATTAATACAGAAATATCTTTATTGTCGGCCATTTTTATTCAATATTCCAAAGAGGTTTATTCATGTAAATTTGAAAAATCATTCATAAGGCTAATGATTTAATGCATTCGATAAAAGCTTAGCTGTAATATCGACGATCGGGATCACACGCTCATACGCCATACGAGTCGGACCGATAACACCTAAGGTGCCGACAATTTTACCATTGACTTCATAGGGTGCAGTCACGACACTCATTTCTTCCATCGGTACCAACTGCGACTCCCCACCGATAAAAATACGCACTCCAGATGCATTACTGGAAACGTCTAATAATTGCATTAAACCACTCTTTTGTTCAAACAAATCGAATAGCCTACGTAATGAACTCATGTTAGACGACAAATCACTGACATTTAACAAATTACGCTCACCTGAAATCACCATATCTTCGGTGTTTTCCGCCATTGCTTCACTACCCGCTTGTAAGGCCGCGTGCATGAGGCTATTCATGTCACCTTGCAATTCGCGCAACTCACGATTGATATTCACGCGGGCCTGCTCAAAACTTTGCCCAGCAAAGTGTTGATTCAAATAATTGGCCGCTTGTACTAACTGCGTTGGCGAATAATCCACTTCGGTCAATAGCAAACGATTATGAACTTCATCATTCGGTGCGACAACTACCAACAATATACGTTTTTCGGACAATCGTAAAAACTCGACTTGTTTAAAAATTGACTCCTGCCTAGCAGTCATCACCACGCCAGCAAATTGCGATAACGAGGATAAAACCTGCGCTGCGTTAGCAATGATTTTTTGCGGCGAGCCTGTAATAATTGAAGACTGCAGGCGTGCGCCCAAAGCGCTTTCCAAGACCGACTCATCGAGATCCTGCACTATCAGTAATTGATCGACAAACACACGATACCCACGTGGTGTCGGAATTCGTCCTGACGAGGTGTGAGGACTAGTGACAAAACCCATTTCTTCCAAATCGGACATCACATTACGGATCGTTGCAGGCGACAATTCCAAGCCAGAAATTTTAGACAACTCACGTGAGCCAACTGGCTGGCCATCGGCAATATACCGTTCGACCAGAGCTTTTAAGAGAGTTTGAGCGCGATTATCTAGTTGCATGGTTTTATTTTAGGCTAGCTGAATCAGAAAGGCACCGTTTTTGCGCAACTCAGTTCAGACTTTTCACTCCGACTTGAGCTGTCACAACAATTCTCGCAACAGTTCTTCTAAGTTTGCGACGATTAGATCCGGTTTTACGTCTGTATGCCCAGCATCTGCCAAAGACAAGCCACGTCGATTGACCCAAGCTGCATTCATGCCGACTTGCTGTGCTCCCTGGACGTCCAATCGTAAATCATCACCAATATACATGAGTTCAGCTGGTTTCAATTTCAAGTGATCTAGCATTGCCAAGAAAATTTTAGGATCGGGCTTGGCGCATCCAAACGTATGGGCCGCCAGCGATACCGAAAAGTATTGATCCAAACCTATCGCTTTGATATCTGCGAAGCCATTCGAAATCGAGCCCAAAATATACTTCTCTTTGAGTACATTCAATGCGGGCATCACATCTTCATAAAAGTTAACACGATTGCGCGCATCGGCAAACACTTGCATCGCCTCGTCGGCAAGTCGAGGCGCACCACCATGTTCGGTGAAAACTTGTTTGAGTAAGCTGTGGCGCAGCGCCCACAAGTCGTAAGTAAACCGAGGATCTGTCGCCACCAGAGCCTGTCGCCGAACTCGCAAGTCAGCAATAGAATGTGTTTCCGTGACCGATGGCAGTTGATCTGCGATCCATGCATGCAAAGTCAATTCTGCTTGTGATATCAATGGCGCAACTGGCCACAAGGTATCGTCCAAATCAAAAATCAGCGCCTTAATTGTAGGCAATTTACTCATAAGACTTCTTAACTCGGGTTCATTATAAATTCGAGATGCTTGCACGAAAATCGAAAATTCCTTGCTTAGCTCCACATAGCGTCAGCATATACTGCCGATACACAAAAGGTAAGTGACGACCGATCACTGTACCTAAATCTCTCAAGAATCCAAGTGGATAATTGGATTGATACAAAGGCGTCATGAAGCGACTTGCCATTTGATAATAGGCAATATGCTTATGACGACGTCTGGAAAACTCTGCGAAGCCAGTGCTCATGTCAAATTTTGATTCACTTAAGCATGCCGCCAAAATTGTCGCGTCGATCAACGCCATATTCGCACCCTGCCCCAATTGTGGACTCATCGCATGCGCGGCATCACCAAGGACTACAACATTTTTCTCATGATAGCGTGCCAACCGGACATCCGCATACTCTGCAATCGCAATTTCTGTCTCGGGTGCAGTTGCCAGCCAACTAGCAACTTCAGGCCAGACAAATCTAATGCACTCAATCAAACCTTGTATGCCTGCATTTTGATACTCGGCGAAAGCGAATTTAGGTAGACTCCAAAACAAGGAGTAGCATTTCTTTTTCGTGATTGGATTTATTCCAGTGGGCAAAATCCCTAGCATCACTTGGGCGCCTCGGTAATGCTGCATCAAGATATGCGGGAAAGGCCAGTCGTCTTTATCCAATACCGCCCAATACGCTCCCCAAGGATAAGCTTGACACGTTTGCTCGATTGACAAACGATCTCGTAAATGTGAACGCGTACCATTAGCAATGATCAATGCATCTGCCTGCAATTCACCTTCTTGAAGCTGAACCACGACTTGATCAGTGTTCTGCTGAAAGTCAGCAATGCCATTCCCGAGATGGATGGCAACACCTAAGTCGCGCGCACACTGCCATAAAATCTGATGCAAATTCGCACGATGAATTCCTAGCCCATGACTATCCTCATGGACATGCTGATAGTGCAAATCCAAGGTTTTCCACGATCCTGAATAACCTTCTAAGCTATGTACAATGGCAGCCTGAGCGCGGACTGCATCAAGTAGACCCAGATTCTGCAGCATTGCCTGACCGCTTGGTTGCAGCAACAAACCAGCACCAACCGGCGTCGGGTCAGCCACTTGTTCAAACACGCTCACACGCTGCCCTTGTCTTGTGAGTAAAATGGCGCAAGCAAGTCCTGCGATACCGGCACCAGCAATCAGAATATGTCTCATAGAAAAATAGTGAATGTAGATTATTTTCAATTATACGATTTTATAAACACCTCTCCCTCAAGTTTTTAGGAAAACACCTATGTCGATACAAGTTCAACAAGCTACCATCAATGATCTTGACATCATCACGCCCTTGTTCAATGCCTACCGGATGTTTTACCAACAAAGCAGTGACTTAATTGTCGCAAGAAATTTCCTGTCAGAGCGTCTGCAAAAACAAGAATCAGTCATCTTCTTCGCCGCGAATGATGATGCCGAAGGTTTAGGCTTTGTCCAGCTCTACCCAAGCTTTTCGTCGGTATCTGCAAATCGTCTTTGGATCTTGAATGACTTATTTGTCGCGGAATCTGCACGACGTGGTGGTGTCGCCAGACAACTCATGCAAAGCGCACGTGAATTTGCAATTACTACCAATGCCAAAGGACTTTTTTTAGAAACCGCCCATGACAATTTCCACGGCCAAAGCTTATACGAATCGCTGGGCTATCAAAGGAATTCAGAGTTTTACTACTTCTTGGATTTACAAAATTCGTCATGCCAGAGGCTGGGCTAAAATCGCGCTCCTTTCTACAACATCGTCAAGTCTTTCTATTCAGCCTCACTTCACATTCGCAAAGAATAGTGTAATCTAAAGCCTTCTTGAAAATCCTCAACATCATCCATGATCACATCCGCGAAAAGCATTGCTATTATTGGGAAATACAACGCCCTCGGCATGGGAGATTCGCTCAATGAATTGGCGAATTTTCTGAGCGAATCTGGTTATGCGGTGATTTTTGACCATGAGTCAGCACAAAATCTCGACTTGCATTCTCACCCACACATGTCGATCGCTGACATAGGACGCACAGCCGATGTCGCAATTGTTCTGGGTGGCGATGGCACCATGTTAGGCATTGCACGTCAATTGGCTCCACATGATGTCCCCTTAATTGGCATTAACCAAGGTCGACTTGGGTTTATTACCGATATACCGCGCGATCAAATGATCCCTGCAATTGCAAAAATCCTCGAGGGTAAACACATCGCAGAACAACGCTGCATGCTGCAAGCAATCGTCGTGCGAGATGGCGAACAGATTTTTAGCGGGGTCGCCTTCAACGATATCGTGTTATCACGCGGTGCTGGTTCTGGCATGATTGAATTACGGGTCGAAGTCGATCAACATTTTATGTACAACCAGCGCTCCGACGGCTTAATTGTATCGACGCCGACGGGCTCGACAGCTTATGCATTATCAGCTGGCGGACCACTACTTCATCCTAGCTTGGGCGGAATCGCCATGGTGCCGATTGCCCCACATGCCTTGTCAAATCGGCCTATCGTTTTACCAGAAACCAGTGTGATTAGTGTAGAACTGGTGGCGGGACGTGATGCCAGCGTGAATTTTGATATGCAATCTTTCGCCAATCTAAATCACAAAGATAAAATTATCATTAGCCGCTCTACGCATCACATCACTTTTTTACATCCAGAAGACTGGAATTATTACCACACACTACGCGAAAAATTGCACTGGAATGAGTATCCTTCAGTCGAAGGCGCACTCAACTAACAGCCAAAGTCATTCCAGAATGACCCGCGAAGACCTGTGAATAAAATCAGTATTTGCCTCACTTGGTAACGCGCCCTGAGGTAAAATAAAACCTTCCTGACTCTCTCCTTTTCAGATAAAAACATCCTATGCTGCGCACGCTTGCTATTCGTGATTTTGTGATCGTTGATGCGATTGAACTAGAACTCTCCGCTGGCTTCACGGTGTTTACCGGTGAGACTGGCGCAGGCAAATCCATACTAATTGACGCGCTGGCATTAACCCTAGGTGGTCGAGGCGATGCCAGCATGGTCAGGGAAGGTGCACAAAAAGCGGACATTTCTGCCGAATTTTCCTGTAACACTGAGGCACTCACATGGCTCCAAAATAATGACTTTGCAAATGAAGATGGGCAGCTCTTAATTCGCCGTGTCATCGACAATGCTGGACGTTCAAAAGCCTACATCAATGGCATCACTGCGACCGCGACTCAATTACGCGAACTCGGTGAATTCTTAGTTGATATTCATGGTCAACATGCCCATCAGTCGCTTTTAAAAAGCGAAGCACAACGCACGCTTTTGGACATGCAAGGTGGTTTGCAAGCACACACAGCCGAAGTTGGCAGCTTATATAAACACTGGCGCAACTTGGCAAAACAGCGAGAAGAATTCGAACAGAACGCCAAGAACATACTACAAGAACGCGAACGACTAGAATGGCAAGTCGGCGAACTCGATAAGCTACAACTCAAAAAAGGAGAGTGGCATGAAATTACGCAGGAACATAGCCGCTTAGCGCATGCTGCCAGCTTATTGGAAGGCGCGCAGGAAGCTGCTGATGCCATTTCCGAATCGGATCACCCTGTCCTATCGCAAGTCTCTGGCTTACTGCAAAAGCTCGGTAAGTTGGAAGAATATGATGTCAAGCTAAAACCCATCTTGGAATCATTAGAGTCAGCACGCATCAATTTACAAGAGTGTTCTTATGCTCTAAACGACTATTTGGGTCGGGTCGAATTGGATCCAGCGCGCCTACGTCAGGTCGAACATCGGGTCGAGACTCTACATAGTACGGCACGACGCTTTCATGTTGAGCCTGAAGGATTGATTGCTGAGCTGGATAGTTTGAATCAACAATTACAGCAACTCGCTGGCGCTTCCGATATCGAATCACTCAAGCAGCAAGAGAATCAAGCCTATCAAGCGTATCTAGCGCAAGCCAATTTACTCACGAAAAAACGCCAGATAGTCGCGCATGATTTGGGAGCCGCAGTCACGACGGCCATGCAAGAGTTAAGCATGGCAGGTGGACGTTTTGCCATTGCCTTGCCAGCGTGCGAAGCCAGTGCTACCGGTTTAGAGCAGATCGAATTTTTGGTCGCAGGCCACGCTGGCGTGCAAGCACGACCACTGGCAAAAGTCGCCTCTGGCGGTGAATTAGCCCGTATTTCACTTGCGATCTCCGTCATCACATCCTGCGCGACGGCAACACCAACCTTAATTTTTGATGAAGTCGATAGTGGTATCGGTGGCGGCGTAGCGGAAGTGGTTGGTCGCTTATTAAAACGTTTAGGTCAAGACAGACAAGTATTATGCGTCACCCATTTACCGCAAGTCGCCAGTCAGGGCAATCAGCATTTTGAAGTCAGCAAAGCGCAAGAGAATGGCAAAACGTTGTCACAAATCACGGCGCTCGATAACAAACAAAGAGTGGAAGAAATTGCGCGTATGCTAGGTGGATTGGAAATTACAGCGACCACGCGCAAACATGCGCGAGAACTATTGGCCCTATAAGAAATTGCCATCCTATTCGAACAAAACAGAACATCGTAATAATTGAAAGACCATCATGGCATTCTTAAAAGAACCTGACTATTCACACGGCAAAGCCGAAAAAACGGCGATTGTCTTCATCAATCTTGGCACACCTGATGCGCCAACGACAAGCGCAGTGAGACGCTATCTAAAACAATTTTTATGGGATCATCGCGTCGTCGAAATCCCACGCGCTGTTTGGTGGATGATCCTACATCTCATTATTCTGCCATTTCGTTCCAAAAAATCTGCAGAAAAATATGCGTCGATTTGGACCAATGATGGCTCCCCTTTATTGGTGCACACGCGCAAACAAGCTGTCTTACTCAAGGGCTATCTCGGTGAGCGCGGTCACGAAGTCAATGTAGTGCACGCGATGCGCTATGGATCACCTTCGATTCCTGAAGTCTTAGGTCAGCTCAAAGCCGATGGACACGAACGCATTTTGATTTTGCCAGCCTATCCACAATACTCCGCCACAACCACTGCAGCGAATTTTGACGCCGTAACACAGCACTATCAACAGACGCGCAATGTCCCTGAATTGCGTTTCATCAAACATTACCATGACCACCCAGCCTATATCCAAGCTTTGAAGGTCTCCATTTTGAAATCGTGGGAAAGCAATGGCAAACCCGAAAAGCTAGTCATGAGTTTTCATGGATTGCCAAAAGCATTTCTCATGCGCGGCGACCCTTACCACTGCGAGTGCTACAAAACGGCACGCCTGCTCGCTGAGCAATTAGGTCTCAGCAAAGAAGAATACATCGTCACCTTCCAATCTCGCCTTGGCCGCGCCGAATGGTTACAACCCTACACCGAGCCAACTGTGCAAGCTCTGGCAAAACAAGGTGTAAAACGCATTGATGTGGTTTGCCCAGGATTCTTGGCCGACTGTTTGGAAACCCTAGAAGAAATCGCGATGGAAGTTCGCCAGGCATTCTTGACCGCAGGTGGTCAGACCTTCAACTACATCCCCTGCTTGAATGAGTCACCAGACGGCTTGCGTGCATTAGCAGAAATCAGTGAACAACATCTGATCGGCTGGCCTACCATGAAAACTGCGAGTATGCGCGAACAAGAAAAGCAACAAGCGCTGATCAGCCGTGCCGAAGCAAAACGAATTGGAGCCGACCACTAATGTCAGCATCCACTTTTGTGATTGGTGATGTGCAAGGCTGCTACGACCAACTTGTCGCGCTGATTGCAAAAATTGATGCGATTGACCCGCAGGCGCGCTTGCTGTTTGCCGGCGACTTAGTGAATCGCGGCCCCAAATCACTAGAAACCCTACGTCTGGTAAAAAGTTTAGGAGCACGCGCGGATACGGTTTTGGGCAACCATGATTTGCATTTGCTAGCTGTCTCCTGCGGCGCACGTTCACTACATCGCAGCGACACTTTAGATGCTATTTTGGACGCTGAGGACAGAGAAGAATTAATTCACTGGTTACGTCATCGTCCGATGGCCATCGAGGTCAATGAAGGTCTGCTAGTACACGCTGGTGTGTTCGCAAATTGGGATAAAAGCAAAACACGACAACTGGCGCAAGAAATTGAAACTGAACTGCGCAGCGACAATTGGCAAGACCTGCTACGCAGCATGTACGGTAACTCACCAGTGCTATGGAACGATCAGTTACAAGGAACAGAGCGCCATCGCTGCATTATCAACGCCCTCACCCGTATGCGTTTTTGTCACGCCGATGGCAGCATGGATTTTGATCTCAAAGAAGGTGCAGCAAAAGCGCCTGAGCATTTAACGCCATGGTTCGACTTAGCCAATCGCCAAACGCAAGACTGCACGGTCGTATTCGGACATTGGTCAACGCTAGGATTAATCTTACGCGATGATGTCATCAGTCTAGATACTGGCTGTGTCTGGGGTGGTCAATTGACGGCGGTACGATTGGGAGATCGCTTGGTTTTGCAGTGTTCTAATCCAAATGGTTTGACAATCCACTGACACGACATAATGGCTTGACACCGAGCTTACCATTCACAAATCGTATTGCAGCTTTTCGGTTTTTGGTTAATTTGTATAACTTCGCCAAAATCAGTGCAAGTACATAATTTAAAACAGAAAAAGTTTAGCGTTTTTGACTTGTGAATATTATGCTTTCCGGTTACCTTTGCATTTTGAAAATTAAATCGCGTTGGGCGGAATTTAAATACGAACGAATATGCTGACGAAACAAGGAAAACATTACTACGGCGAGTCTCAAGCAGACCTTCCTGATGAAATCACTCGATATAGCAAGCTGAACGGTTATCCCGCTCAATATTTTTCCGATGCTATTTGTACGTGTGGTGCCAGTAAGTTCCGACTCGAACTTGATGAAAACGAGGGAGCTGCTGTGCGGCATTGTGTTTCGTGCGGGGGCGCGCATCCTATCGGTGATAGCGGAGAATATCTGGAAGGCGCCGAACTTGAGGAGTGCGGTTGCCCTTGTGGGAATGACGACCTTGAAATAACTGTGGGTGTGGCTCTTTATGATCAGTCGAACGACGTCCGGTGGCTGTATATTGGCTGCCGGTGTCCTGTTTGTTCACTTGCCGCTGTTTATGGCGATTGGAAAAATGAGTTCTCGGGATTCCGAGCTTTGCTTGACCAAGTGTAAACATATGCTGCCCAACATGACATTCGAAAATGACGCGCGGATAAGCGCCTTCTTTAAATTTGACGATCGGCGCGCGCGCCTTTCAACTCGGCGTTGAGGCTGTATTTTAAGTAGAAACAAACCCAAAATCATGTAAACGAACAAGGCGTCGTATACGTTCACGCTTCATGTCCCCAATTTGGAGAGCAG
>JAYVHZ010000017.1:0-4412 GCA_043770645.1 Undibacterium sp.
AATCGTGTATTCAAAAACTCGTAATTACTGGCAAGGGGTGTATCAATTTTAAATCGCTGTTTATAAGAAAACTGTATCAGTTTTAAATCGCTATTGACAATGGATTGTCGCAACGTGTACAGCAAAGCCTAGGTCAAGCGCCTTGCGATGGCAGTGCCTACGCCTTTCGCAATAAAACCGGGTGTTGACGCGCATCCAAAATTGACCATGTGGGGGGCGGATATTTTCTTGGACTGATTTACTTTGTCAAACCTAGGCGCTCTCGGTATTCAATCGGGCTGAGATAGCCTAAGGACATTTTAATGCGCTTTTCGTTGTACCCGCGAATGTAGGCATCAAGCGCCTCAATGAATTGTGCTATTGTTGTCGAACGCCAATCAAGCGGATAGAACATTTCAGTCTTCAACATTCCAAAGAATCCCTCACCGGCGGCATTATCCGGCGAGCATGCTTTGCGGGACATGGAACGGATCATACAAGCCTTCTCAACACGTGATAGCCAACTTGGCCATAGGTAGTGACTACCTCGATCGGAATGGACGATCGGTTTGTCAGTGTTATTGGCAACCGTCTCGATGGCAGCATCCAACATTCCATTCACCAGTTCTGCGTCCGGGCTTGTACCAATCGACCAGCTCACAACCATGCCATCGAAGCAGTCAATCATGGGTGATAGATAAACCTTCCCTGCAGGAATATGGAATTCAGATATTTTTCAGGTCTGGCAACATGGAGACCGTCCTGCTTCATCAGGCGCTGAACAACCTTCTCTGAGACGAACATCCTTTGTCGATTCAACGAGGATTGTATCCGACGATATCCGTAGGATCGTTGATTGTCCTCGAATATCTCGGTCATGGTGCGCCGTACGTCTGCGTACTTGTCAGCAATCTGTTGGCGCGACCTATGGTAAAAATAGGAACTGCGGGCAAAATCAAGCTGCTAAAAAAGTTCCATTAAGTTGTATTCTGCTCTAAGGCTGTCAACCAGCTCCGTCCTTTACCGGTTGCTCAGTAAATGCAGGTCGACGCCCAGATCCTTTTTTAGTAGTTCATTGGCCTTCTTGAGAAGATCGTGTTCGAGTTGCAGATTATGAATGTCGCGTTTGAGTGTTTCAACTTGCTGCTCCAATTTATCACGATCCGATTCTGCCAATGAGCGTTTGTCTTGTTTCATAGAAGCTGAGGCCTCTCGACCAAGTAACTGGTTTTTCCAGTTGTACAAGGTTACTCGATCAACGTCCAGCTTTTGCGCAACTTCCTTTGCACTTCCTTCCCGTGTGCATAGCTCGTACACGGCAGCGCGCTTGGACGCCAAAGTAACTCTCGGCCTACCACTCTTGCCAATGACGTAATGTGCGGTTTCCGGGAATCGTTCGTGAACCCATTCCCTTAGTTTCGCTCGCCCGGGATATCCCAGCGCCTTTGCGGTATGGGCAATGCAGCGTCCATGGTTTAGGTAATGATCCAAAGCCACAATCTTTTGTTCTTCCGAGTACTTCGTCTTTGGTCGAACGTACCTGCTCTTTAAATCGCCGCGTTCATGGAATTTATTATGCCAAGTCTTTAATGAATTTTTTGTCGCGTAACCCAATTGGCGAATCGTCGCTTTACAGCGCCTGCCAAGTTTAATGTATAGCTTCACTGCCCGAAGACGTTCTTCATATGAGTACATGAACCACTCCCAAAAGTAGTCCAAGATTTTATCCGCACCCCCGGTTTATCAATTTTAAATTGCCATTGACAATTGGCCGTGGTTTAGCCGCACCTGGTTTATTAGCCTGGGTCGTAATTCAACAATATCTCGATCACTTACCGCTGTATCGCATCGAACAAATCAGCACCCGCCACGGCGTCGGCATCGCCCGCTCTACACTAGCAGCATGGGTGGGACGGATTGGTGTTGCACTCCAACCCTTAAGTGAACGACTGGCCGAGTTACTAAAACAAGGGCAATTACTGCACGCCGATGAAACGCCAGTACCGCTACTAGATCCCGGCAACGGTAAAACCAAACGCGCCTATTTATGGGCTTATCGCAGCAATGTCTTGGAAGATAAACCAGCGATCATCGTGTTTGATTTTCAAAAAGGACGCGGGGGTAGTCATGCGCAAGCCTTTCTTAACCATTGACAAGGTACTCTCATGGTCGACGACTACGTCGACTACAAAGCTCTGTTCGCGCTCGACATCTCTGAATTAGCTTGTTTGGCTCGTGCACGTCGCAAGCTCTTCGACCTGCACGCTGCCAATGCGTATCTCGTTGCAGCAGAAGCACTCACGCGCATTGCCAAGTTGTATCACATCGAAGCCGAAGGCAAAACCGATAGCATAGTACAACGCCAACAAAGACGCCAAACGTAAGCGTTACCGCGACTGCAAGACAAACACGCCTGGTTAATCCAAACACGCCAACAAACTGCCGACGACAGCAGCCTAGCCAAAGCCATCGTCTACAGCCTCAAACGCTGGAGCGCTATCGAACGCTACGCCAACAGCGGTCGTCTATCGATTTACAACAACCCAATCGAAAACGCCATTCGTCCGATTGCCATCGGCAAAAATAACTGGCTATTCGCAGACCCTGTACGCGCAGGCAAACAAGCGACCGCGACTCAAAGCCTGCTTGCCACCGCCAAAGCCAACGTCATTGAACGATTGGCATGGGTCAAAGCCACGCTCAAAAAATTACTGACACATCCCAACAGTCGCATCGACGAACTACTACCATTACGCCTTGTTAGCAATGTTGAAAAATAATGCTAGATGGGATGGTTGGGCGCTGACAGTTAAGATGTCTTGAAGATAAGTGAATTATGGTGGGCTTAAATCAGTCCCACATGCCGAGGAAGCTCAGGTGGAGCTGTTTGTTCCCGACTAAGGCAAACCAAACGTGCCAATTCATTGGCCGATATTAGCAGTGTACTTGAAGACAAGTAACCGATCATCGTGTTCGATTTCCAACGCGGATGCCCAGGGGAGTCATACACAAGCCTTTTTGTAAGATTGGTAAGAAGATCTCGTTGTTGACGAATAAGTAGCCGAAAAAGCTCAGTTTGCAAAGGAGTAACCGAGCTCGCCTATCGGTGCACCTATCTTAAATTTTTTGACCTGCACGCTGTCAATAATCATCCCGTCGTAATAGAAGTGATCGACAACAGCCAGATCGAAGCGCCATCCGACTAATAGTCATCGATAACATAGTTAATATAATTGCAATATTATAAAACATAATAAATTATTATTAATTTGTGTCGTACAGTGTAAAACATGACGTACATATTGAATCTTTGCCGGTAGAAAGTCGCAGTCAGCCATTGAGCGACTAAATAGCAATATCCGATGCCAACGCTGTTAAGCTATGTAAACGTGTAACTTTGATCAGAAACTATACACATAGCGGTATAGTTCGAGGCCCTGTGCATGTCAAATGGTCTGTAAGACGCTTAAGAGGTTTGAAATTTGGCTTCGTGATGAATTGCGTTTTCAAAGTGTTGCATACGATTGATTAACAGCGATGGATCATTCTCTTTAATGAGCAGGGCATTGTGTTGTGGTTTGAGGAATCCAGATAAAACCGCATGCTCCAAAAACTGCAATAGATGATCGTAGAATCCGTTGACGTTCAGTAGTCCTAGGGGTTTATGATGGAAGCCTAGCTGTAACCAAGTGAACATTTCAAATAGCTCTTCCATTGTGCCAATTCCACCCGGTAGCGCAATAAAACCGTCGGAAAGTTCTGCCATGAGTGCTTTTCTTTCATGCATATTGGTAACAACATGTAGCTTGCTTAAGCTGTCATGTCCTACTTCGCGTTCCATTAATGCTTTTGGTATAACGCCCGTTACATGTCCGCCAAGTTTAAGTACTTCATCGGCAATTACTGTCATTAAGCCTACACCGCCGCCACCATACACCAGTTCAAGGTCGCGGGAGACTAATTGATGTGCCAATGTCGTAGCTGCTTGATGAAAAGCCGGAGAGTTGCCAGCGGCAGAGCCACAATAAACGCAAATTGATTTCATATCAGCCGTCTATGAATCTCTTTTGATTTTCAGAAGGTAGTCTTGCGACAGTTTTTCGAAAACTTCTTTCGTATGCCCGCGCAAGTAGGGGCTGATCTGAACGATCACTTGATAACAACCACGAGCCAAAGATTCGGACATCGTTTGTAGTTCTGTGTATTTACGAGGGTTGCGTACATATTCATAAGAAAGCCAATAAGTCGCAACGACCACCATATTCGTCGCTAAGGCCTCGACGGTAATATCATCGGCCTCAAACTCGCCATCGGCACGCAATCTCAAGCAAAGTTCAGTAGCTACTTTGATTTTGTGATTAAGAATTTGTTTGAACGTTAGTTCGAGTTTTCGATTGCGCGTCAATAAGTCATTTAGATCTCGATAGAAAAAC
>JAYVHZ010000018.1:0-6004 GCA_043770645.1 Undibacterium sp.
GCAATATAGCCGCCGTCAACATTCGTTGTGATATCGCCTTGATTAACTACCCGCGCCGTGTCGAACTGTGACGAGGTTTTTGAGAATTGCATTTTCCCGTTAATGAAATCGCTGTTGCTGATATCGGCTGTCGATGCCACAAGGCTACCGACATTGACGGTAGCACCTTTGCCAAACAAGATGCCGTTTGGATTGAGTAAGAAGACCTTACCATTGGAAAATAGATTGCCAAAAATATTGCTGGCATCCGATCCTATAACTCGATTGAGTGCGACAGCGCTTGTGCTAGGCTGGTTAAATTGGACGGTCTCGCCTTTTGCAATATTGAAGCTGTCCCAATTCACAATTAGCTTAGACGTCGATTGGGTAATCGTGGTAGTGCCACCGGCTTGCACAATATTGGCATTGCCAGAAACTACGACGCCACCAGTCGTTTGGGCATGTGCCTCGACCCCGATTAGGAGCACAGACAACGCCAGTATTTTTAAGAAAAATCCAGAACCGCTGAATGATCCAATGCCACTGGATTCATTGCAGATTCCTGATGACGACTTCTTGCCTGCACCCTTTGAGTTTTCAGAAACAGCGATAAAAGTTCCTGAGGCAACGCTCCAAATTGATCGATAAATACTATTCATTTTGTAACTCCGTTATTGTTAAGATCGGCAAAGCTCTTCGCATACGAGAAAATGCTTTCAAAAATCATTTGCTTAATTTTTTTCACGCTTGTTTTGAATTTAAAAATACTTCACCGCTTGTATCCAGAATCGACCTGAGGCGTCCGGGCCGGAGCTTGCCTTTTCATTGCCGAGTTTTTTGGCGTAATAGGCTTTCACGACAAAATTGTTATAGTCAGACCAAGTGATGCCCAGCCCAGCGCCGGACAAAGATCGATGATTCGTGCCTGCCGTCCAAGGGCTTTTGTTGATATCAACACGACCCGCATCGACAAAACCGATCAACTGCAATTGGCTCGATGTAGCAGCCCGTATCGGTAGTTGCCAACGCAATTCAAGATTCGCTAATACGCCTTGATCGGCAAACGCTTCACCCTCGGGATAGGCGCGCACTGCATACATGCCACCTAGCTCCATCTTTTCTGATACGTCGAGGTTTTTTGAAGCAAACTGTCCACTAAGTGATCCATACAGTGACAATGAATCACCGATATTTTGCAAACGCATTAGGTTGAAATTAACTTTATTGAAGTGTCCATTTTGCTTGGCCGTGATTGCATCAAAAGATCGCATCACAGGAGAACGTAGGTCGATTTCGCCCGAGCTCAGACTTAAAGAATAATTAGTCTGCCCACCGCCGCCCCAGCTATCACGAACATCGCCGTATAAACTAGCGATAAGTAGTTTGGATTTTTTATCTGAGACTGTGCCAACGGCGTCGACATAATCCTTAAACACCTTGGAATCAAAACCCAATTGACCATAGAGATTTTTATCTCGGCTACGGATCAAAGGATAGCCAACAAAAACACTGCTCACCTTGGTGCTGCCATGGGCGCCTAGATCTTCGAATTCTTCACCGAGTTTGTATTCCAAAGCACTATAAGCAAGGCCCGCTTTCAATTTTCCAAATTGCATTTGGTAGCTGGCACGTGCATAGCGCAAACCATCACCCGATGTGAGTGCGCGTATCGATGCTATATCGCCTTGGCCGAAAGGTTCATTGAAGTTGAGGGTCGCGCCGAGACGATATTCACCGGTATAACGATTGCCCGCATTATCAATATCGACGCTGCCAGAAAAGCGTGCTCCTTGCATTACATCGATGGATAAATCGGAATTCCCTAATTGACTGCCGGGAGATAACACCGAATTGAGTTTGATACCTGGTAGGTCTGATAGCAAGAGCAAACGATTTTCAAGCGCTGATGCGGTGATGACATCGTTTGCGTGGAGATCAGCAACATAGCCATTGATCAAGGAGTCAGATACATTACTTTGATTCCGTACGGTGATTTTGCCGTAGCGTCCTTCCATCACTGTGATCGTCAAATTACCATCGCGGATATCTTGTGCTGGCAAATAAGCTTGGGTGACAAAATACCCGTTCTGATGATAGTAGTTGCTGATTCGAACGGCCATTTCGCGGAGCTGATCGAGATTCAATTCACTGCCAGGTCGAAAGCCAGTAACACGAATTAACTCAGCCTCGGAATAGACGTTGGCACCACTTATTCTCAGGTTTTTAACGACAATTTTTGTTTGCTCCGAGTCTGATAGTGGTGTCCCAGCTTCACTTTTTATCGATACTTTTGGCACCGTTGTTTGTAATTTGGGGACGGTCGGAATCTGCTGCATTTGTCCGTTAATCACAGGCACTTGTTGAGCTAAGGCTTGGTTGGCAATCATTAGCAATGCAAGTGGAAGAATCTTTATTGTGAACATAGTGACTTTCAGTGGCGATCCTCAAATGACGGTAAAGAAAAGGCGTCGTAGTGAAGACAAAAGTGGTGGGAATACATGCCGAAACTAAGATCATGATCCGCGCTTCGAGCATGTTTATCTGTGCGCTAACACTCGGAATGAGGAGGGGAAAGGATTGTTGTCATTGCATTTGCAACGTTAATTCGCAACGACAATTTGCAAAGACAACGTGCAAAGGCAACTTACAAAGATAACTTGCAAAGGCAATGTGCGCCTCAGACAATTGCTATCTGAGGCGACACAGTTTTATCAGTTCTGATAATTGAATTGACTAGTTACTGTTTTGTGAGTACGTGACCTAATTTTTGACCTTGCAGGTAGTGATGACCTACGGTCGCGGTCAGCGCCACTTTGTTCGATTCAAACAAGGTAATGATGTCAGAGCCGCCAAAAGCAAAGTAACCAAATTCTTCACCTTTACGAAGGCTGGCACCGAGGTCAGGCGTGAGGTTGACCGAAGATACTTGCGCCATGCCTATTGGTAGCACTGCCACCATACCGATCGCGGATTCGATGATGATTAAGCCGCGATCTTGGGTGAATTGATAGCCGATGCCATCGACAATACTGAGCGATCCATCTGGATTGCGAATGACATCCATGACCGCCTGGCCAGGAATTTTGCGAAGCTCTTTCACGACACCAGCGACTGGTAAGTGAAAGCGGTGATAGTCATTCACATCCAAGAAACTATGGGTGAATAAGCCATTCTTAAAGCGCTCTTGATACGGACTGCCTGCTAGCAAATCGAATACTGACCAACTTAAGTCCTTGATGGTAATTGTGGAGTCATCGGCAATGTTCCACGCGCCTTGAAATACACTATCCGCGGGCGACACGATAGTTTGATCGTCATGCCAGCCATCAATCGGGCGTTTTCCAGGTTTGACTTGACGCGCAAAGAATTGATTGAAGCTGAACCAACCGCCTGGTGTTTGTATGTAGTCATCCATGTGATAGCTAGGATCAGAATAGAAGCTTTTTAAGTTGGCAGCGGACTCTACCGTGTCTAAAAATTTGCCCCAATCGCTGGCGAATTTTCTAACCCATTCCTGAAATTCGAGATCGTGTCGTAACAGCTGATCTGGTGCTTGTCCGATGATGAAATAGAATTGACTCACCACGGGATTGAGGTTGCGTACGTGCGGAATCATGGTGACGGTCGCATCTAAAAAATTGTAATAATGTTCTAGCGTCGGGATCTCGCTGAGCTTGGCGTTACGAATGGAAGTTTGTAATGCGTCTAGCGTTGCTGGCTTGCGCGCCAATAGCGCGATGAGTTCTGTGGTAATGCTTTGATGTGGCTGCATAGTGTGCTTTCGATTGTATAAAGAGGAGGGTGAGCGTGACAGTGTTCAGCCAAATTTCAGCTCGGCTCTTGCATGCTGATCACAATCTTGAGTGCATGCGTTTTAGCAGCATCACGAAAGGTGTCGTAGGCGTCCAAAATGTGCTCGAAAGCAAAGTGATGTGTGACTAATTTTTTCGCTTGTATTTTTTCTGATGCGACTGCTTTCAGTAGCATAGGCGTGCTTGAGGTGTCGACTAGTCCAGTCGTGATCGTGATGTTTCTGTTCCACAATTGTTCTAGATGCAGATCCACCTTATGGCCATGCACGCCGACATTGGCGATGGTGCCACCTACCGCAATAATCGTCTGACACAATTCGAAAGTCGCCGCGATACCAACAGCTTCAATCGCGGTATCGACACCTTTTCCTTGGGTTAATTTAAAGATCTGTTCTTCGGCATCGACATCGCTACTGAGCACTGTCGCCGTGGCACCAAACTGGCGCGCCATTTCCAGTCGTGCTGCATCCAAATCGATCATGATGATCTGCGATGGTGAATAAAATTGCGCGGTTAGCAAGGCGGCCATGCCGATCGGGCCTGCACCGACGATGGCGACGGTGTTGCCGACTTGTATCTTGCCGTTGAGGACACCGCATTCGAAACCAGTGGGCAGGATATCGCTCAGCATCAAGATAGTTTCCTCGTCAGCGCCAGCGGGAATCGGATATAAGCTATTGTCGGCATGGGGTATCCGAACGAATTCTGCTTGCGTACCATCGATGCTATTGCCCAAGATCCAGCCACCCGTAGTGCAATGCGAGTACATCATTTTTTTGCAATACTCGCACTTGCCGCAGGACGTGATGCAGGAGATCAAGACACGATCACCGACTTTAAAATTACTGACCGCAGTCCCTACCGCATCGATAATGCCGACTCCTTCATGGCCCAAGATGCGGCCAGGTGTGCAACTAGGCACATCACCTTTTAGAATGTGTAAATCGGTACCGCAGATGCTCGTTTTTGTGACACGCACGATGGCATCGCTGGCTTGTTGTATGCCGGGTTTTGGGCGATCCTCCAGCGCTTGTTGATTGATGCCCGTGTAGATAAATGCTTTCATGATGGCGACCTGTGATTGAGTGTGATGAACTCAATAGCCTAGTCTTTTGCCGTGGGGTTTCCGTGCGTTGGAGTACATAAAATACATTCGAGGTGATTTGCAGTAGTAATCCGCTACCCCACTTCCCATTCAAAAAACAATTGGTGATTTTTGTCTTTGCAAAAAGCGACATCGATCGGTCTTACTCGATCTGTATCGTTAAATTTAGGTAAATATGGGTTAAAATCGTCGTGGGTGCGCATCACAAAGGATGTAGCAGGTTTTAGCGACGGTCGGGCCGCCTCGCTGCTTATCTATTCCTACATTCTATGAGCCAACTCAACATCGAGCTGATTGCCGCTATCCTTTTCGCAGTCGCTTTACTCCACACTTTTTCTGCTAAACAATTCGAACGTCTCTCTCATCGCTATCCACGTCATGCCGGGTTGTTTCATCTGCTCGGTGAAGTCGAAGTGGTGTTTGGTTTTTGGGCGATCGTTCTTGTTTTTACGATGGCGATCATCAGTGGCGGCGACAAGGCGCTGGCCTACGCCGAGTCGCGTCAATATACCGAGCCCTTGTTTGTGTTTGTGGTGATGGTGGTCGCGGCCTCGCGTCCTATACTCGAATTAGTTATGCGTGCAGTTAGTCTGACTGCAAGAGTCGTGCCTTTGCCGAGTCCCTTGGTTAGTGCGTGGTTGGGCTTGGCAGCGGTGCCATTATTAGGCTCTGCGATTACCGAGCCTGCGGCGATGACGATTGCGGCCTTGATGCTGGCGCCGCAGGTGTTTAGAAACGACGTCCCGGAACGCATGAAGTATTTTGCGCTTGGCGTGTTATTTGTCAATGTGTCGATTGGTGGCACTTTAACTTCATTTGCAGCACCGCCTGTGCTGATGGTGGCGGCAACATGGCAATGGGACTCGTCCTTTATGCTCGCGACATTTGGTTGGAAGGCCGCGATTGCCGTTGTGATCAACGCCACGCTTGCTGTGCTCTTTTTGAGAAAGCATTTGCCGGAACAAGTTGTCAAAGCGGATGCGAATGAAGTTAAGCCCGTGCCGATGGTATTGACTATCGTGCATATCGCTTTCTTGGTGGGCGTAGTCACTCTGGCGCATCATCCAGTGGCTTTCCTTGGTTTGTTTTTAATGTTTTTAGGCGTCAC
>JAYVHZ010000019.1:0-4409 GCA_043770645.1 Undibacterium sp.
ATTGGCCTTGATCGGCATCACTTTTTTATCACTCAAAAAGCGCATCAGCTTGCTGGCTGCTCGGTCTGCCATCACCTTATACTCGGCTTCAGTGCTAGCTGCCCGCATCGGTGGTAAGTCTTTGTTGCGCTGTTCTTCTAGCTTTAAATTTGCCCATGCACGGTCTAGTTCACGCTGCAGTAAGTCGACCTCCTGCTGCCAAGTCATCGGCACTAAATGGACATTTTGCTGATACCAAGTGTAATTTTCTTTGCCGACGCCGGACGGCCCGGTTTTGCTTGATGACTTCGCGCTCAGCCATTGAATAAACTCCGCATTGGCTTGTTTCGCCATCTTTAATGTCTGTTTAAGCTCCGCATTAGCGTAACTGGCTACGTTCTTTTCGATCTCGACTAGATCATTCGCTTGGAGTTCAAACGTATTGATACCAGCAATCCACAAATCACGGGCATTGCCAGTCAGATTGGCTTTAGCTTGCTTTAATAAAGCTGGAATCACCGCGAGCTCTTTAGCGAACTTAACTTGATCTTGCTCAGACAATGGGAATCGATATTTCCATACTTCGACGGTCGCATGATTGGTGGGGCCTTCACGCGCTGGTGTGTCGCTCGCTTCGGTATAGATGCTTTGATAAAAAGCTGGATCTCGCACCCACGGCTGCAACACACTTTGATTGAATTCGTAGCCGTTCATTTCGGCCTGGACAATTTTCCAATCGACCTGTTGCTCTATCGGCCAGTTTTTGATATTCATCGCCATCAATCGAGCATGCAGAAACCTAGCATGCTCGGTGCGTGCAGCTCTGGTTTTTGCAGTGTAGTCAGGCGCACCATCTTTGATGGGCGGTCGTTCAAACTGGCGCCATTCCTGGAATAGTTTTACTAGATTGGCGTAGTCGCTCTGTACTGATTTTACCTTTGTGACAGTGCTGGTCAGATTCACTGTCCTTGATATCTCTACAGGCGATGCAACTAATGCTAGGCTAGCAATCATCGACAGCGTACCAACCGCCATATGAGACAACTTAACTCTAATAGAAAACATGATTTGACCTTTTCTGTTTGCCGATTTACTACGACTTGATCTTCCAACTCACCATCGTTACGGGGGTAAAGCTTACCATTCTTCATCACCAACATCGTCTTGCACACCCCTGTGAAAGGAATGATTCGATCACAAGCTCGATGAACATATTCGCCAGAAAGGATTGCGCTACCAAATTTGGCATGTCGCCACCGCCGATTTCTTGTACTTTAACTGACATCACCAAGAACAATACCAGTTTCTAGAGCAATGTCATAAAATCGTCACTTTTACTATACAAAATACTATAGTTTTGATGCCATCTCATCATGACACTTCACTATATTAATCATGATGACATGGTGAAACTTTATCTCTGCTATACAAGGATATTCTCGCTTGGATACTCAATTCACTTTTCCAGTGAAAACTGCAGACCACTATTTAGTGCATCAACATCCATTTTGAAATCGACACCTAACATGACTAAATTATCTCGCCGTACTTTCCTCGCTGGCGCGGCCGCCAGTGCCGCCAGCCTTCCTAGTTTTGCCGAAGCCATCACACGAGCTCTCGCCATTCCGGCGAATAGTAGAACCAATAGCATCAAAGACCTTGAGCACATCGTCATTTTGATGCAAGAGAATCGCTCTTTTGATTCCTATTTTGGCACGCTAGCCGGTGTTCGTGGCTACAACGATCCGCGTGCGATTACACTGCCTGACGGTAAAGCGGTTTGGTACCAACCGAATGGCGGCAGTTACACTTTGCCGTATCATTTTGATGTGCGCAATACTAAAGCCTTACGTATAGGATTGGATCATTCCTGGAAAGGGACTGAAGCCACTTGGAAAGATTGGAACGTCTGGGTCGCCAAAAAGACGGTGCGTTGTATGGGCTATTTTAATCGTGCTGACCTGCCCTTCTATTACGCATTGGCCGACGCGTTTACCACTTGCGATGCGCATCACTGTGCGGTTTTCGGCCCTACCGACCCCAATCGCTTTTACGCTTTAAGCGGACATTCACCCAACAACATCACGGGCTTGGCAGACGGCAGTTTATATAACGTGACCAATGGCATTTACAACGCGGACATTGCCAACGACAAGCCAACTGCCAAAGGCATCGAGTGGAAGACTTACGCAGAAATTTTGGAAAGCAATGGCATTAGCTGGAAGGTGTATCAAGAATGGGATAACTACGGCGACAACTACCTGCAATATTTTAAAAATTTCCGGGTTGATGCGAGCGGAAAACGTCTCACTGCAAGTTCGCCGCTCTATCAAAAAGCACGAGCGATGTCGCCAGGTTCAACGCCAAGCAATGCCGTCGGCACGACAGGTCAGTGGCTGATTGATCAATTTGCCTCCGATGTCAGAAACAATACGCTACCGAAAGTATCATGGATATGCGCGCCGACAGAGTATTGCGAACATCCAGAAGCGACACCGAATGCCGGGGAAAACTTTACGGCCAGGCTGCTATCGGCACTGGTCGATAATCCAGAAGTCTGGTCTAAGACTGCCCTGATTTTGACCTATGATGAGAACGATGGTTTCTTCGATCACATGCCTTCTTACGTGCCGCCACCCAATGCTGATCGCGGCAGAACTACGCTAGCGAATGCGACTCAAGGCGAACTTCACAATAATGAATCGATCGGTCTCGGCCCACGCGTTCCTGTATTGGTGGTATCCCCGTGGAGTAAAGGTGGGCGTGTTTGTTCAGAATTATTCGACCACACCTCACTCCTGCGCTTCATGGAAGAATGGTTAGTTCAGGGTTTAGGCTATGCCCGCAGCAATGTCCAATGCCCGTATATTTCGCCGTGGCGTCGAGCCGTTTGTGGGGATATGACGCGCGCCTTTAATTTTGCGGCGGCCAATACGGACTGGGTCAGTAGCATTCCTCGTACTGCCACTTATTTTAAAGGCTGGGGTAGTGCCGATGCACTGCCACCAGCAACACAAACGATGGCAAAACAGGAAGTCGTGACTGGCTCCATACCAAGAGCGGCATGCCCACTTGCCTATCGCTTGGTGAGCGAGGGTGCGGTACATGCAAGCAATGCGCAATTCGCCCTCAACTTTATCAACACGGGCGCAATGGCAGCACCTTATCGCGTTTATTCGAAGCTGCGCACCGATGGCCCTTGGCACTACACGGTCGAAGCTGGCAAACGCATCGACAATGAAGTGTTTAACTGGTCGGGCGGCGGCTATCACTTGGCGGTGCACAGCGTGAATGGTTATCTGCGCGAATTTGCTGGCAATTTTAGCGGTAGTGCGCGTGGTGCTGAAGTGAGTCTAGTAGAGGACGTAGCATCAAAAGCCGTCCGTATTGATTTTAAAAATACGAGTAAGCTCGCCTGTCGATTTAAATTGACTGACAATGCTTATGGCGATCGTACTGTGTACAGCTTCGATACCCAGCCTGGTGAAACAAAGACCATGCTGAAAACCATGATCAGTAGCCAAGGCTGGTATGACCTAAGTATTAGCATCGAAGGCGACAATAGCTTTTTACGTCGCTATGCAGGTCATATAGAGGGTGCAGGTCTGGATTTCACCGACCCTATCCTTAATGGAATCAATCGCGGATCGACGCCACCTGATGCGCTGAGTTTTACTTGTCCTGTCAGTCAGATTCGTAGTACGGAAGCGGTCACGGTGAGCTGGAAGAATCTTGTAGCCAATCCTAAAAATTGGGTCGGTGTTTATCGTACAGGGACAAGCCCTGGCGCCACACCATCGATTAAATGGAACTATGTAACAAGCGCCGAAGGCAGCATCAGTTTTAGTGGTCTCAGCGCTGGCACCTACTTCTTAGCACTTTTCTTAAATGACAGCTATCAGGAAGCAGCACCGCGTTTAGCTTTAACTGTGATCTAACACGATGAATGTTTGTTCGCCGATGAGGTCGGGCTCAGCTCAGGATCATGGGCGAACAAACTAGATTATGGCGTTTGGATTAGCTTGCCATCCTTCATCACCAATTTGACTTTACGTATGATCTTGATGTCAGTGCTTGGATCACCTTCGACCGCGATCATGTCTGCCATTAGCCCTGCCGTGATACGTCCTATCTTATCGGCATAGCCAAATGCCTGCGCGTTAACTGATGTTGCCGAGCGCAATACCTCCATGGTTGACATGCCGTAATCCACCATCAACTCCATCTCACGTGCATTGTCACCGTGCGCATACACGCCAACATCGCCGCCCATACAGATACTTACTCCGGCCTTCATTGCTAGCGCAAAGGTCTGACGTTTTGCCAAGATACGAGCAGGCTCTGGGTTCACGCCCTTTTTCCAGCCACGATATTGTTCAATCGCATCGCCAGCCGCTAAGGTTGGGCACAGTGTTACGCCCTTCTCTTTC
>JAYVHZ010000020.1:0-8896 GCA_043770645.1 Undibacterium sp.
CAGTTACCTCACGCCATGTTGGATTCACTAGAGGGGATATTCAACATCGCCAGAAAGAAGCTCGATGATTTAGCGACAAACGACAATCGTAAAGCCAAAGATTGGTTGAATAAGATCCGTGTTGTACAAGCAGGCCAAACGCTATTGCCACCATCGGTCGACGCTGCAGTACAGTCAGCGATCTACGAAGCCGTCTTAGAGAATCGCCAGTTAACAGCGACCTACACGGCAATCGGTAATGCGGTACCAAAGGAATATGTGCTGCATCCTTTAGGCATCATCATGCGTGGATCGATTACTTATCTATTGGCGACGGTGAAGGAGTATACAACGCCGATTTTATTTGCGCTGCATCGATTCCAGAGCGCCCAGTTATCTTTAGCGCCCGCAAAGGTCCCTAAGAGTTTTAACTTGGATAAAGCAATCGCCGCAGGTGTCGCAGATTTCGCCATTGAAGGTGAACCTATTCAACTTGAAATGCGCTGTTCTGAATCGGTAACGAACTATCTCATTGAAACGAGACTCTCGGAGGATCAATTGATTACATCCGAACCAGATGGTTGGAAGCGGGTCGTCGCGACAGTCAATGATACCTGGCAGTTACGGTGGTGGATACTGGGGCAAGGTGCAGAAATAGAAGTACGCGCTCCCCGCAATGTGCGCAAAGAAATTTACGCGGAATTGCGAAACACTTTGCATCTCTATGAACGAAATAAGAAATCAAAAACATGAGCGACACAAAACTATATTCGTACCTAATGACCCATGATTCTGGATTTGCGCCCAATCCTTTTCATGGACATTTGACACTCGCCACCTGTATGACAGACATTCGCCGCACCAAAAAAGTAGGGCAATGGGTCGCGGGTTTCGCGAGTAAAGCTTTAGTGAAAAAATGTAAGGCCATCGGCATTAGCATTCCCTATCAAGGTTTAATTTATCTCATGGAGATAGGTGAAATCATGACGCTCGATTGCTATTTTCGAGATCCGCGATTTCAACAAAAGAAGGCGATCCCATTAGGCTCCAACAACCTCCTTCAAGAACGTGGAGATAATATTTACTATGCCAATAGCGATGGACAATATACACAACTGGAGAATGATAATCATGACATAGGTGAATTCGACAAAGACACCAGAGGAAGAAACGTACTGATTGCCAAGCAGTTTTACTATTTCGGTAGAAATTGCATCGTGCCGAAAGAATCGTGGACAAGTATGAACATCAATGTGCCAGACCGCTATATCGCTTATGGCAGTGAGAGTGATGGAGATGCCGTAGGTAAGCTGGTTGATTACTTGCGTCTACATACTGAACGCGATGGAGCTTTGGGTCTGCCTTGTATTTGGGATGCTGTGCAGGGGCAAAAGAAAATGCCTGCTCCGGATAAATTTGCCACGCACCAAATTTATTAAATCTTTAGAGCGACTTTGATTAATTTTTCTAAGCCTGATGATAAACACAAGGAGAACAAAACATGAGCATGACATCACACTTTCAAGAATTGGATGCGCCATTGGCCAACAGCATGTGGTCTTGGGGGTCAGTTAGAGAAGCAGACAAAACCGTATTTCTGCGCGTCTGGCAAGACGGAACAAGAAAATATGAAGAACTTGGAAATAAATACCATACTTGGGTGATTGACGCTGACGGTTCCGATCAATCTTTGGGTGCTAATGAACGACGCAAACACCTTAAACTCGTCGAGCAAGGCTACACGGTTTATATGGTCATGTGTCAGGAATGGGATGATGACGAATCACGTCCCAAACAGGGATCAGTCAAAGACTTTAACGAAGACGAATTGTTTTTGGGTGGGAAACTTGTCGAGTACCAAGGCAATATCTTGCTTGAACACGTGAAAAGAGTTCCATTTCGCAATGGCAGATTGAAGTCCTAACAAACTCCACAATGACACACCACGATAGCAACGCAACATCGACACCCCTATTTGAATTTGTGCAGCTCGATTTAAGTACACAAAAAAGCTTAACCTCGCTGGAACTGGAAAGCATCAGGCAGTTCCAAGGCGACAATATCAAGATCGGGGTTGACGAACTCAATGAAGAACTTGCGGCTAGTTTAGCTTCGATTTCTTGTTGCGTGGATTTTGTCGCGCTAAAAGATCTGAACCTCAATGCAGCAAGGCACCTTACCCACTTCAAGGGGTACTGGTTAAATTTTTCAGCACTTGAATCTATTTCCCCCGACGCACTCAAGGCATTGCTCGCTCATTTTAAGCAGGCGCTAACTTTGGGATTGCCTCATCTCACGTGTGAGCTATCGAAAGTATTGAGTGAATCGAATTTAGAAGCACTCGAGTTTTCTCGTCTCATAACTATTTCTTCGGAAACTGCATATTGGCTCAGCAAATCGAATGCAAGATTGGAGTTTGTAGTCTTAGAAGCATTGTCAGGGGAAACCGCGGCCGTACTTTTGAATGAATTACGCTCTACCGTCGTGTTTGAAAAGTTACAAGTTGATAGTTTGGAGTTAGCATCGGCGTTCGCCACGCATCGTGGTGACTTACTTCTTGATGGTGTTCGTGATTTACAGCCTGAAATCGCGGAAAGACTATTCCAGTATCAAGGAGAGCTTCTAGCGTTAACTGGGCTCAAGGCAATTTCGTTAGAGACTGCGAGAAAGATAGCGCTCTGCGAAGAACAAAATACGAATCTCGGTTCATTGTGGCTAGGTCTTGAAACACTCGACAACGAGACTGCTGAACTTCTAGCGAACTTAAAACGTGGCATTTGTTTTATGAGTTTATCTGAGATGTCAGAAGACGTTGGGCGAATCCTTTCGACAGCAAAATGTAAGTTTCTCACATTTAACAACAACATCAAACTCACGCAATCGGCCAAAGATGTGCTCTTCGCCTTTCCTCGCAACCTAAGTCTACGGGACTACTAAAATCCAAATTGAATTGTTGAAGTACGCGTCATGCTTTGATGTTCAACATTTCATTAAAAAAGGCAACTTTCGAAACATGAACGATGAACTGACAAGACATATGTACGCCACATTCCCAGTGCTTTACCGCGGCCATACAAAATCGCCTCAGGACAGCGCAATGTGTTGGGGTTTTCAATGTGGGGATGGCTGGTATCAAATTCTTTATGACCTGAGCCTTGCATTGCATTGCATTGCATTGCAAGAGTATGCGTTACGACATCCAGAACTTAGTTTGGAAGTAATGCAAGTAAAGAGTAAATTTGGCACATTGAGAATTCATTTGAACCAACACACTAGTGAGATCGATGAGACGATTTCGCATGCATGCCAACAAGCAGAAGGCATAGACGAAGATACTGGAAAATCAAAGTGATCCTCCGGCCAAATCCAGCCTTTTCAAGCATCGAATTGAATCACCTCAATATCAGGATGCGCCTTCGCGATGAGATCTTGAATGCTCTTGGTGCCAGCATTGTTGATAAATACGATTCTTATTTTAGGATTCGCGATAATGTCTTTTTCGTCGAGTACCGAGTAGCCTTCACTCTTCAATTTTTCAAGAACTCGTACTGCGGTGCCAAAGGGCAATCGAAATGTTCGCTGCAAAATAGAACAACTTGCGAACGGTAACCTGTGGCATAAAGCCACCGCCTCATTATAGAGCGTGGAAACACTAGCATCGTTGAAACTGTCATTGGAAGGAGAGGTCATTGCTTCGCCCTATCTAAAAAAAGATTTAGTAAGCAATGTAACTCAACGATGTGACAGATTCTGTCTCAACCAGGTTAGTCAAGTATGGATATTGAAATGGCCGCTTCATATTCAGATCCACAGCTCACGAACTAGTCTGAATTGACATGCTGTAAAAATGATAGGAATTTACCTCGGATTTGATGCCCAAAATCATTAAAATCTGCTAATGTTCCTCTCCAATACAAAGATGAAAAAACGGCATCAAAACTCCTTTGCTCACTTTGACTAAACTATGAGCTATAGGCGAAATAGACCAGCAAAAACATTCAGGAAGCCCAATGGCAATTAAAAAGACCGAACTCTATTCCTCCCTATGGGCCAGTTGCGACGAACTGCGTGGTGGCATGGACGCCAGCCAATACAAAGATTACGTACTCACCTTGCTTTTCATGAAGTACGTATCGGATAAATATGCGAAAGACCCACACGGCTTGATCGAAGTACCTCAGGGCGCTGATTACAACGCCATGGTCGCCTTGAAAAATGATAAGAACATCGGCGAAGAAATCAATAAGATCATCAGCAAACTGGCTGAAGCCAATGACTTAAAAGGTGTGATTGATCTCGCCGACTTTAACGATGAAGATAAACTCGGCAAAGGCAAAGACATGGTGGATAGACTCACCAAATTGGTGGGTATTTTTCAAGGCTTAGATTTGGCGAGCAACAAAGCCGATGGCGATGATTTACTCGGTGATGCTTATGAATATCTGATGCGCCACTTCGCTACAGATTCCGGTAAATCAAAAGGCCAGTTCTATACACCAGCAGAAGTCTCTCGTATTGTCTCCAAAGTGGTCGGTATCACTAGCGACACACCGCAAGATGCCACGGTGTATGACCCAGCATGTGGTTCTGGCTCTCTCCTGTTAAAAGCGAGCGACGAAGCGCCGCGTGGGCTCAGCATCTTTGGTCAAGAGATGGACAATGCGACTAGCGCCCTAGCTCGCATGAACATGATTTTGCATGACAATGTCACTGCAAAAATCTGGCAAGACAATACACTGGCCAACCCATATTGGAAAAACGATGATGGTAGCCTAAAAGGTTTTGACTTTGCGGTTGCCAATCCACCGTTTTCAGTCAAGAGCTGGAGCAATGGCATCAATGTTAATGACGACGAGTTTCGACGCTTTGAGTACGGTACGCCACCCGATAAAAATGGTGACTATGCCTTTTTGCTGCATATTCTCAAGTCACTCAAAAGCACAGGCAAAGGCGCGGTCATTTTGCCGCATGGTGTTCTGTTTCGTGGCAATGCCGAAGCACGCATACGTACTAACTTAATCAAACAAGGCTATATCAAAGGCATCATCGGCTTACCCGCCAACCTGTTCTATGGCACAGGCATTCCTGCTTGCATTATCGTCCTGGACAAAGCCGAAGCAGCGACGCGTCAAGAGATCTTTATGATCGACGCCAGCAAAGGCTTTATGAAAGACGGCAATAAAAACCGTCTGCGTAGCCAAGACATTCATAAGGTGGTGGATGTCTTCACCAAGCAACTTGAGTTAAATCGCTTTAGCCGCGAAGTCAGCATCAAAGAAATTGAGTCCAACGATTACAACCTCAATATTCCACGTTACATTGATTCCAGCGAACCAGAAGACTTGCATGATCTCAGTGCGCATTTGCAAGGCGGCATCCCCAATCGCGATATCGATGCCTTGCAACATTTCTGGCAAGCTTTTCCTAGTGTACGCGCTGCGCTGTTTGCGCCAGACCGCACTGGCTATAGCAAGGCATTGGTCGATGCGCATGCGGTGAAGTCGACGATTTTAAATCATGCAGAATTTAAAGCGTTTGCCGAAACCGCGATTGATTTATTTCATGTCTGGAAAAATCAAGCCAATTTAAGCGACTTAGAAACCGCCGCCGATGGCAAACACGAAAGCCCTAAAGAAATTATTCATCGCATTTCAGAAAGTTTGTTGAGCGCCTTCGCAGAATCACCGCTACTGGACAAATACGACATCTACCAAATCATCATGGATTATTGGGCAGAGCTCATGCAGGACGATGTCTACGTCATCACGCAAGACGGCTGGCAAGCAGGCAAGCAATTGCGTGAATTGCTGAACATAAAAGGCGCTGATGGCAACACCAAATCCAAAGAAACGCCAGATCTGAACATCGGCAAAGCTAAATACAAAGCCGAGTTGATTCCACCGGTTTTAATCGTTGCACGCTTTTTCCAAGCGCAACAAAGTGAAATCGACGCGTTGCAAAGCGAATGTGATGCCAGCACGCAAAGCTTGGAAGCCTATATCGAAGAACACGCGGTCGAAGATGGCTTACTCGCCGATGCCATGAATGAGTCAGGCAAAGTCAATAAAGCTAGCGTCGCCGCACGTTTAAAAATCGCGACCGACAAAGATGAAATTGCCTCACTGAAAAAAGTCAAAGAGTTCATAGAAAAAGAAGCAGAACACAAGAAAACCGTCAAAGACGCGCAAGATGAATTAGATGCATTGGTGTTTTCTAAATACCCGCAACTCAATATTGAAGAAGTCAAACAACTCATCGTAAATGATAAATGGTTAGCGACTCTACAAGCCAGCATCATTGCAGAAATCGAACGCATCACCCAACAACTCGCGAACCGCGTGAAAACATTGGAAGAGCGTTACAGCACACCCATGCCTAGCTTGATCGACGAAGTTGCAAGTCTCAGCAGAAAAGTTGATGTCCACTTAAAAAAGATGGGCTTGGTATGGTGAGCGGGATGGACAAGAAATTGATACCAACCGGTTATAAGCAGACTGACTTAGGACTGATTCCTCACGACTGGGCTGTAAAAACTTTAAACGAGCTCGCCGAAAGAATATCTGTAGGTATTGCGAGTGCCGCCACGCATGCGTACAGTGACCGAGGTGTGCCATTTTTACGCAACCAAAATATTAAGCCGAATCGATTGGATGATTCGGATATTCTTTTCATTAAGAATGAATATGAATCGTTATTCAGCAACAAGAGATTGAGGGCTGGAGATTTGATAACGGCTCGGACAGGTTATCCAGGAACAACATGCATTGTTCCTCAGAAGTATGAAAACGCTCAAAGTTTCACCACCTTAGTTACACGATTAAAAACTGGAGAATCTAACCCTGAATTTATTTGTTTCTATATGAACTCAGAAGGTGGCCAAAAATTCTTTGAGCTTAACCAGATCGGCGGGGGACAGAAAAATGTTAATGCTTCTATATTAAGAACATTGACAATTCCATTTCCAAAAAACGAAGAACAAACCGCCATCGCCAATGCGCTATCCGATGTCGATGCCCTAATCGCCGCCTTAGAAAAACTCATCAACAAAAAAAGCGCCATCAAAACCGCCGCGATGCAACAACTCCTCACTGGCAAAAAACGCTTACCACCATTTGACCAGCTCAACACAGGCTACAAACAAACCGAATTTGGGAAAATTCCGAGTGACTGGGAATTATCAACGATAGGACAGAACACTCATTGGATGTCGGGTGGCACTCCTTCAAGGAAGAACGACGCATACTGGTCTGGGAAAATTCCTTGGATCAGTGGATCCACCTTAAAGAGTGCGGAAATATCGACGTCAGATCAGTTTCTCACGGCGGAAGCTATTGATGTTGGGAGCCAGATGGCGCCGCTGAATTCAACTTTACTGTTAGTACGAGGCAGTGCTCTACATAATGAAATTCGGGCTGGGTTAGTTGTAGCACCAGTATCATTCAATCAGGACGTGAAAGCATTAATTCCAATTGGCAGTGTTGCACCGAAATATTTAACATTATATTTGTTAGGAATGAATAGCAATTTATTGAAATTGGTTAGCTCTGCTGGAAATAGTGCCGGAGTTTTAGATACTGAACTAGTTCAAAATTTTTATTTTTTTAAGCCGTCAAAGCTCGAACAAATTGCCATCGAAAACGCCCTTTCCGAAATGGACAAAGACCTAGACGCCATACAACAACGCCTAAACAAGACCCAACAAATCAAACAAGGCATGATGCAAGAATTGTTGACTGGCAAAACGCGCCTTGTCAAACCGCAAGGTGATGCCATTGCATAAGCTCGACAAGAATGTGATTACCGTCCGGGATTTATTAGCGCTACCGTCACTTGCCATCCCTGCTTACCAGCGCCCCTATAAATGGTCACAAGAAAATCTGAATGCGTTGCTTTTGGATTTGCGTGTCTATCGCGATAAATCGGCGTATCGACTTGGCACAGTCGTATTTCATCAGCACTGTGATGCTGGTAATGACACTTTAGATATTGTTGACGGTCAACAGCGCACACTCACTTTATTGTTGCTGGTAAAAGCCATCATCAAGGAGCGTTTACTGACGATGAAGCGTGAGGATATCAAAGCGCAGCTAAATGAACTAAACCCCTTTATCACATCGTTCTTGGAGCGCCAGCGCTTTAGTAGCGATATTTCACATCGCAACTTGCACCAGAATTTTATGGCGGCGGTACGTGCTGTATCGCGCCCCGACTTTACTGAGACGGATATCGATTTTCTGTTGAATAGATGCCAGTTAGTCACCTTCGTGTTAACCGATGTATCTGAAGCCTTTCAGTTTTTTGATTCGCAAAATGCACGGGGGCGTGATCTCGATCCACATGATTTGTTAAAGGCTTTTCATTTACGAGAGTTTTCGCAAGCAGAAAGTCATCTAAAGGCGCAATCCGTTAGTCATTGGGAGCAATTAGAAAGTAAAGCCCTTGCGCAACTGTTTGCGAACTACTTATTTCGCATTCGTAATTGGGCCAATGGAAAAAGAGCTCAGTATTTTAGTAAGGCACAAGTGGATCTGTTTAAAGGTGTCAACCTTGAACAGATTGGTTTGTATCCGTATGTTGAATCCTTACGCATTGCGCACCATTTTGTCGATGACTACAACGGCCAGTATCAGCGCCAGATCGATCATCAAAAAATGGGTTTTCCGTTCCATTTAGATCAGATGGTGATCAATGGCCGCCGCTTCTTTGAAATGACGACCCATTATCAGCGCAAGATTGCCGATATTGTCGATGACGAGCGACATGAAAAAGCTAGCCATACATTGCGCATACTAGACACTGAGCTGGATGCGCCTGCAAGTCGTGTTTTACACACACTGAACACCTATAAATCACGTAGCCGCACTGGCGACCGATTTATTCGCAACTTGTTTGATTGCGCGGTGATTTTTTATATTGA
>JAYVHZ010000021.1:0-12461 GCA_043770645.1 Undibacterium sp.
TGAAGTCCCGTTTTGGTGAACTGACTCCGCGCTTACGTTTTGAATATCAACGTGATGTTGGCAAACGTAACGACATTAAAATTAACTATCTGGATAACCTTGATGGCACACCATATATCATCAATGGCAGCAATCTAGACCGTAAGTTATTCCACATGGGCGTCGGTGGCGATTTATTGTTAGACAGTGGTTGGGTGATCATTCTCAATTATGGCTACTATCGTTCGAATGAGGGCAATAGTTCGAACGCATTGCGCTTGCGTTTGTCTTATCGTTTATAGAGACAGATTACGTCATTCATTAAACCAAGCCTCGTATACAATACGGGGCTTTTTTCTTTTCATCGCCCGACCATACGCATGAGCAATACGTCAACAGCACCAAACTCACCAAGTTTTTGGCAAGCTTGTTTATTCTGGTTAAAATTAGGCTGCATCAGCTTTGGTGGCCCAGCGGGTCAGATTGCCATCATGCATCAAGAACTGGTGGAAAAACGTCGTTGGATTTCCGAAAATCGTTTTCTTCATGCCCTCAACTATTGCATGCTGTTGCCGGGCCCTGAAGCACAACAACTGGCAACTTATTTGGGTTGGCTGTTACATGGCAATCGTGGTGGCGTGACCGCTGGCGCGTTGTTTGTTTTGCCTTCATTACTGTTATTGATTGTGCTGTCTTGGTTTTACATTGCCTACGGAAATTTGCCATTAGTTGCAGGAATCTTTTACGGGATTAAGCCAGCTGTCACGGCCATCGTGATTCATGCAGCATATCGTATCGGTGCCCGCACACTCAAAAATGCCAGCTTATGGGCGATTGCTGGGGCGGCTTTTATTGCGCTCTTTGCCTTACATTTACCCTTTCCCCTGATCATTTTTGGCGCCGCAATTTGCGGATACCTCGGCGGAAAATTCCTTCCTAAGCACTTCGATACAAGAGCAAAACACCCACCCTCAACGCAAAATTCCATTCATGCTATCGACAGTGCAAAAGACGCCGTCATTGACGATACAACGCCAATACCGGCACATGCAATTTTTTCGTGGTTCAAATTCGCACGTGTATTAAGTATCGGTTTCGTCCTTTGGTTAACACCAATGTTGTCGCTATTGTGGAGTTTTGGTTGGCTGCATAGTTACACCCAGATGGCATGGTTTTTCAGTAAGGCAGCCTTACTGACTTTTGGAGGTGCTTATGCGGTTTTGCCGTATGTAACACAGGCAGCGGTAGAACATTATGGCTGGCTCACGCCAGCACAAATGATTGATGGTTTAGCATTAGGTGAAAGCACTCCCGGGCCTTTAATTATGGTGCTCAGTTTCGTCGGTTTTGTGACCGCCTATGTCCAGGCCTTATTTGGGCCAGAACAACTGTTTTTAGCGGGTGCGTTTGCAGCAGTATTGGTCACTTGGTTCACGTTTTTGCCTTCGTTTATTTTTATCTTAGCAGGTGGCCCTTTTATTGAAAGTAGCCACAATAATTTACAGGTCGCCGCTCCCTTAAACGCGATCACAGCGGCTGTTGTCGGGGTGATCGTCAATCTCGCGATCTTTTTTACTTACCATGTATTATGGCCAAAAGGCTGGGGCGCGAGTGTCGATATCACCTCAGCTTTACTCGCTTTGGTCGCCTTACTTGCACTTTGGAGATTCAAACTCAATGTGGTGCTGGTGATTGTTAGCTGTGCCACCATTGGGTGGCTCACTACACTTTAGAAGTTTCCGAGATTCTCAGGCCAGTACAACAATACCCATTTTGATGGTTTTAATCACCGCTTGCTGGCCAGTTTGTAAATCGAATTTTCGCATGATATTCGCAATATGGAATTGACGGTCGCTGCGGACCGACTCAAAATTCGTGAAATTTCCCATGAAAATTTACCGACAATCACCCACTTCAGACATTCCAGTTCACTTGCAGTTAGCTTGATCTTCTTGACGTTTTTTGAAATCATCTGCGAGAGCTGGATTTAACTGTTACGCGACATCCCACCTCGCCGGACACCACGTTACCGAGTTCGGCGGAAAAGGCCAAATAAAAAAGCGATACGCTGCAAAACTGCGTATCGCTTTTTTTAATACAAAAACTTAGATCTTAGCTACCTACACGACCACCATCATTTTTTGTAATCACGATGGTTGCGGAACGAGGACGATTACCTGCGCCGTAGCCTGCGTTGCTAGGCCATTGACTTGTGTACTTGGTTGGGTCTGCAATATTTGCCGCAGAGGTATTTTCACCCGGATGCTGGATATTAATAAACAAGGCTTTACCGTCTGGTGTTTCTGCAATGCCCGTAATTTCACAAGCAGATGGACCAACCAAGAAACGCTTCAAGGTATCAGCCGTTGGCTTCTTGCCGACATAAGTAGTCACCGCCAAGTTAGTACCATCTGTTTTGCTGTAGTTCAAGGTCACTTTTTCGCCATCGCCAACTTGACCTGGCAAACCAGCGAGCATCATACAGTTAGTCACATCAGTGAACGCGCCATCATCCGTTTGAATCCAGCAAATTCCTGTCGATGGGCTAAATGCCAAACCGTCTGGGCTAGACATATCTTGATCATTGGTCAGGCTAGACAAATTGATCTTACCGGCATCTGCGCTGGCTTCTGCCGCGAACAAGTATACGTCCCAAGTGAAGGTCAAAGCAGCAGAGCCTTCAGTACCTTCTTTCATACGCAAAATGTGTCCGTTAGGATTGCCATTTTGCGTACTTGTCCCAGATCTCACGTCAGTATAAGCACGTGGATTTGCAGAGTCAGGTACCAACTGCGAAGAGCCTGTCGCATTGATATTACGATTGCTGTTATTCGTCAAAGTATAGTAAATCTCACCATTGCTAGGATTCACTGAACACCATTCTGGACGATCCATCTTAGTCGCGCCGACTGCATCACCAGCTAAACGTGCGTTCACGCAAATATCGGCCTGATCCGCAAATTTATAAGCTGCGTAGGCTGCGATCAATGGATTACTCATCGCCAATTCGACCCACTTACCGCTACCGTCTGCATTGAACTGAGCAACATACAATTTACCGCTGTCGAGGTACTTGTCGCCCATCGCTAAGGCATTGCTGGAATTGGCATCCGCCGCTTCCCAATTTGCAGTGGAGACAAATTTATAGATGTATTCGTTACGAGAATCATCGCCCATGTACACGGCCAATGGTTTACCAGCAACTGGCTTACCGAACGCGGCACTTTCATGCGCAAAACGACCCAAGGCAGTACGCTTTTTCGCCAATTTGGTCTTATCGTAAGCGTCCATCTCAACGATATAGCCCATGCCGTTTAATTCATTGCGATAGTCGTCGCTACCATTGCTTGAAGCACCAGTTTTACTGATATTCCAACGTACATATTTATCATCTGCACCGCCAGTTTCCCAGCCGTGGCGGGAGCCGGCACCTTGAGCGCGGCCGTAGCGCTTCAATGAAGCAACGCTCTTATCATTACCACGTGCTGTGTCATCTGTGGCACTACGGGTAAAGTAGCCAGCCCAGTTTTCTTCGCCAGTGACGAAACTATTCCATGGTGTTTTACCTGTACCGCAGTTATTTAGCGTGCCACGTGTTTTCAAACCAGTGCTTGAATATTTTGTGATTGCCAAGGCATTACCACGCACTGGGCCTGACAATTCCATGTCAGTCAAAGGAGTAAAGCGACGATTGAATGTAGAATCTTTCACGTATTCCCATTTACCACTTGCCTTCCGAACTTCAACGAATGCGACGCCGTGAATCGCCACTTCTTTATCCACTTCTGACGCTGGTCGAGGCAAAGTTGTCGTTCCACCATTGGCATGCAAGAAGAAAGATGAACGTACTTCATCGGTCGTGGCTTCGTGATTCACGCCGAGCAAACCGCGCTCTACGGAAGTCAGTGAGGCCTTACCATCAGCAGACAACCCAAACCACTCCATACCATCGTGATGATCGCCTGCACGATTTTCATAATCAGTATCAGTGCCGTCATTTTTATAGGCTGCTGTCGTTGCCGTTAACGGATCGCCTAAAGCATAGATGATTGAAGCGGTATAACCGGCTGGCACCATAACGCTATCTGCCAAACTCTTAGCCACTGGCGCAAAACCCAACAACTTCTCTACTGGTTTTGGTACTTCAGGAACTACAGCAACCGGTGTATCGTTGTTTGATCCGCCACATGCACTCAAGGCGCTAGAACCAATAAATGCGCTAGCGATCGACGCTGCACCACCACGCAACAAGCTACGACGGCTCAAACGTGCGTCCAACACAGCGCTGAAATGTTGATTTGGTGTGTCGTTGTATCCGATATCATCTGGATCAATTGCATTCAATTTTTCATTCGTCTTGCTCATGGCTTTTTCCTGTGGGTATAAGAATTTATAAATAGGGGGGTACAGAAGCGAGCAATCATAGTTAGCGTGTATGACCACTCCATGACGAAATCGTGACAATCAGATGACATGCTGCCTCGTAAGGCTAGCAAAAAAAAGAGCCCGCATGGAAAACCAGGCAGGCTCAAACCGGTACTACTCACTACTACTCGCTACTACTCAAAAGCGCATCAAAGAAAGTGGTGCTGACTTTGACACGCATTTCCAACAAAATCAGAATCGATCTACAGTGCGGCCACCTTCGCTTTCTTGCCACTAATGGCATAGAAGGCCTTCATTACTAAACGATAAATCAAACGTATAAAGGTCAGTGTTAACAAGGCTTCGAACAAGGTCACAAGGACTGCTAGAGCTTGGTTATAACGATCGGCACGACGTCCCATTTTCGCGATCATACGATCACGCGCAATTTCGATGCTGTCGTAAAAACTAGGTACGACTAACAAAGTCAAAATCGTCGAGGTAATCGTACCGCCGATAATCGCAATCGCTAAAGGACGATAGAACTCACCACCTTCACCTAAGCCCAACGCCACTGGTATCATGCCGGCGATCAAAGCGAAAGTTGTCATCAAAATCGGACGCAAACGAACACGGCCTGCATACATCAAAGCCTCTTCTCTATCCATGCCCTCTTTCTCTTGCTTACGAGCGGCGTCTAACAAGAGAATCGCATTTTTCGCCACCAAGCCCATCAACATAATGATGCCGATAAAGCTCATCAGATTAATCGTGCTGCCAGTCATCATTAAAGCAATCACCACACCGATCAAGGATAAAGGCAAAGACAACATCACGGCTAATGGTGCGGTGAACGAGCCAAACTGCATCACCAAGATTAAGTACATCAAACCAATACCAGAAATCAAAGCAATCAACATTTCAGTAAATAATTCATTCTGATCTTGGCCGGCACCAGCCAAAGACAGACCATAGCCTGGTGGGTAATTAAAAGATTTAGCAAGCGCCATCGCATCTTTCGTCACTTCACCGCTGGCGCGACCTTGCGCATTGGCAGACACGGTGATCGTACGCTTGCCATTGCTATGTTCAATAGCCGATGGCCCTTTACCCATACTGACGGTAGCGATCTGATCTAAAGGAACCATCTCATTAGTACCCGCAATCGCAATCGGCAAGCGCTCGATGTTTTCTTTACTAACGCGATCCGCTGGATGCAAACGTACTGCAACGTCACGCGTCTCACCTGTTGGGTCAACCCAATCACCAACTTCGATACCCGCAAATGCAACTCGCAAAGCTTGTGCTGCATCGTTGATAGAAATTCCCATCGAATTAGCGAGACCACGATTCATTTCTATCTTGAGTTCTTTCTTTGGATCTTGCTGCGACAAACCGACATCAACCGCACCTGGGACTTTACGTAACTGGTCCATATAAGCGCTGGTGATCTCCAACAACTTACGCGAATCCGGGCCAGTAAATTCAATCTGAATCGGCTTACGCGCACCATTATTCAAATCATCTAAGACCACATATTCGGCACCCACCAATTGCTTCACTTTTTCACGCAATTCCACCGCAACTTCTTTAGCACTACGCTTACGGGTGTTCTTTTTACCGATGTCGACATAGATACGACCACCGGAGGCATTGATATTGCTATTAGTCTCCTTTACCTCTGGAATCGTGCGTGCCAAGGCTGCAGCTCTTTCCATTTTCAGGCGTGAATATTCAACAGACGACGATGCAGGGGTACGAACTTCGATCATCAGATTACCAGAGTCTGCGGTCGGCAAAAAGCTGGTACCGCCAAAAGTCACTTGCAAGGCTATGGCGCCGACAAAACTCGTCAAGGCAATCGCGCCCATCCAACGACGATGATGCAAAGCCCAGGCAATCACACGACCATAACGGTCTGCCTGACTATCGAACCAATCATTAAAGCGCGCCAATACTTTGCTCAAACCTTTTTTCGGTGCAGTGTGATGATCAGCAGGATCACCCCAATACGCCGACAACATAGGATCTAAGGTGAAAGAAATCCCAAGACTCACCAACACAGAACACGTCACGGTTAAGGCAAATGGACGGAACCATTCACCAGAAATACCTGGCATGAAGGCCACCGGGATAAACACAGCAATAATCGAGAAAGTCGTAGCCGCAACCGCAAGTCCAATTTCAGCCGTACCTTCTAATGCAGCAGTACGACGATCCGATCCATTTTGCATGTGACGCACAATGTTCTCCCGCACCACAATCGCATCATCAATCAAGACCCCGATCGCTAAGGACAAACCGAGCAAGGTCATGAAATTTAAAGTGAAACCGCATAACCAGACCGCGATAAAGGCAGCGATCACCGAAGTCGGCAAACTCAGCGCGGTAATCAAAGTCGAGCGCCATGAATTCAAAAATGCATACACCACAAAGATGGTCAGAACCGCACCAAAAATCAGCGACTCGATCACATTATTCAAACTATTTTGCGCGTCTTTACCACCATCGCGCGTCACTTCTAATTTGGTACCAGGATGATCTTTGGCAAGATCTTTATTAATCTCTTCCACTGCTTTGACGACACTCTTCGCGACACTAACGGTACTAGCCTCGCGTGAACGGGTCACTTGAATGCCGACATTCGGCTTACCGCTGCGAATACTCAGACCATTGATGTCAGCGAAACCATCTTCGATAGTCGCAACCTGACCCAATCGCACGATCTGGTCGCCACGACGTTTAACGACGATGTTTTGGAATTCAGCGGGGCTTTCAATGCGGCCAACTAGGCGTATGCTTTCTTCTTCCAGATCGCCACGCACTTTACCGACAGGCGCATTGGTATTCTGACTACGCAAAGCGGCCACGACTTCGCCAGCAGAAACATTAAATTCACGCAAGCGTTCAGCACGTAATAGTACTGACAATTCACGACGTAAAGCACCATTCACATTAACGGTCGCGACACCGGGTACGCCACGCAAACGAGTGGCTAAAGTATCCTCTGCCAGACGTGAAATTTCCGCATGCGTTTGGCTGCTAGAAGACAAGGCCAAGTTCACAATCGGCTGCGTTGAAGGATCGAAACGTTGCACGATAGGTTCGCGCATTTCGGTCGGCAGTTTATAACGTACGGTGGAAATGACATTACGCACTTCTTCTGCCGCTTCGATCATATTTTTCTTGAACGAAAAACGCATTTCAAAGCCCGCGTTACCCTCGTTCGCGTACGAATAAACCTCTTCGACGCCGGATACACTTTGCAGCGATTTTTCTATGCGATTGACAATTTCACGCTCTACCGTATCGGGTGACGCACCAGGATAAGGAATGCTCACAAACAGACCCGGAATTTCGACATCGGGATTTTGATTGACGCGCAACTTACTCAGGGCGAGTAAGCCCATCGCCATCATCGCAATAATTAGAACGATGGTGGCGATTGGTCGTTTAATACTAAAATCAGATAAAAACATGATCAGTTCCCCATTGCCAAGGTCGTGCTTGCCATCGCGGTTTTGGTCACAGTCGCCGTTGCCATTTCAACGGCCTGACCTTCTTTGAAATTAGAACTTGGATTACGCATGATGATGTCACCTGCCACCACGCCACGACGCACTTCATAATTACCCGTGCGAACATCGCGACTACCCAAAGCCAATTCCACTCTATTCAAGGCTTTTCCCTGAATCTTCCAGGCAAAGGATTTATCCCCAGTCTTGACGATCGCGCCTTCTGGTAGCATCAGTGCCGATACAGATTCAGCTTCGATATTTCCCTCAGCATACAAGCCAGAAACCCGTGGTTGCTTACTATCAGAGAAGGCGACTAAGACTTCAACTTGACGGGTCACGTCGTTCGCCGCTGGATCGAGGCGCGTGACCTTACCGCGAAACTCTTGATTGGCATAACCATTGATACGGAAACTGACATTTTGTCCGGTTTTGACCATGCCGATTTTGTCAGCCGAGACGCGACCGACAAAGCGCATACTATTTGGATCGATCACTTTGACTAATTCTTTACCGGCTAAAGCGGTATCACCAGCGGACACTTTACGCTCACTCACCACACCATCAAATGGTGCCCGCACTACCGTGCGTTGTATTTGCTGCTGGGCTTGTGCTGCGCGGGCTTTGGCAGCGGAGACTTCGGACTGCGCTGCATTTCTACGCACCTCGGCATCGTCCAGCGCTTGCATCGACGTCATGCCTGAGGCACGTAAGGTTTTCAAACGCTGCAGATTACGATCCGCCTGATCTAAGGCTAAAGCCGCATTACGCGCCGCATCATTGGCTGAATTGAGATTGTCACGAATCGAAGTTTCATCTAAGCGCACAATCACGTCGCCACGCTTAACCGCCTCTCCATTTTCTTTCAAGACTTGCAGTACAACTGTTGATACTTCTGCACGCAGATCGGCTTTACGTTCTGGTTGAATCGAACCTGTCACCACTGGCCCAGAGGCTAGCGCATTACTCTGTAAATTCAGTATGTCTTCATTCGCAATAATCAATTTCTCTGGGCCCGCTTTGGCATCAGTTTTGGCCGCGGTAGCAGAAGCGCTCGCGCTCGCTTTGTTGGCATCTTGTGGCGCATTACTGCAAGCAGTCATAGCGGAAAAGGCTGTGGCAATCGCAACAACGAGTAGGGTTTTACGTAACATGATGGGTACCTGCTAAAGTAATGGAGGGATTCGCGATGGTGAGTATTCCCCAGCAGCACTTTGGCTTCAAGATGCAAAGTTGTGAGCTGCGAGAATTAGGGGATGAAACGCAAAAAATGCGGATTGAAATGAGTTTGCGGAAACACCAAATCGACACTAAGAGAGTCAAAGCAGAGAGAAAGTCCTCTGACTCTCTATTGGTGAATTAGCAAGTAGCCTCTACTGCAGACAGAAATTTTTGTTAACAGCGAAACTAAGAATTTACATATGGGATTGGGATCTACGCAATCACCAAGGACATCATGCTGATCGAGCCCATCACGAGTTCATCGCAGAGAATCTCCACCTTATCCGTGTCGCGTTTGGCACCCAAGATATACAGTAGTGGCAAATAATGCTCGACGGTAGGAACGGACAATTGGGCATCTTGTCCAAACTGGGTGTAATTAACAAGTGCTTCAAAATCATTACGCTCAATCGCTGCACGAACCTGAGCATTGAAGCGTTGTGCCCAGTCAAAGCCACCAACACGCGGATCTAAGTGGCGTAAATTATGTACGACATTGCCACTGGCAAGTAACATCACCCCTTCATCGCGCAAGCTCGCTAAGCCTTGTCCCAATTCAAAATGAAACGCCTCCGCCTCATTCAAATTGAGACTCAATTGCACCACAGGGATATCCGCAGCAGGGAACATCTTCATCAACACTGACCAGCTACCATGATCCAAGCCCCAGTCATGATCCTGATGAACAGGCATAGGCGAGAGCAGTTGCGCCACTCTTTGCGCCAACTCAGGGTTACCGGGCGCAGGATACTGCGCAGCAAACAAAGCAGGCGGAAAACCGCCGAAATCGTGTATCGTTTTCGGCGAGGTCATCGCGGTCACCGCCACCATCGATGTCATCCAATGCGCAGAAATCACCAGTATCGCCTTAGGCTGAAAACGCGCACCGAGCTGCTGCCACGCTGCCGAAAACTGATTATCTTCCAGCGCATTCATAGGGCTGCCATGGCCGATAAAAATAGCGGGTTGAGTTTGCGAGTTCATGAGGACTCCATAAGATGACCGACCTAATTACTGAGGTCTAAAGTTGATTTACGTGTTTCGCAATGATCAGAAACAGCACTGCCACTATTGAAAAACATAGAAATCATTCTATTTCAACAGTTAAACTGATAACAAATTTTTCAATTAATTTAGCCGCTTGAACTGGTTCGACCTGCAACAAAAAATGTGGCGCATTGATTTCTTCGACGCGCACATTAGATAGCCTATCAAACATATATTGAGACGCGGCTCTCGGAACAACGCGGTCTTGCGTTGCGACAAAGTACAAGCAAGGTAGGCTGATTTTATCGATAAGATTCGTATAATCAATATCCAAAACTAACGCAGCCCGGAATCGTAAAACCTCTTCACTAACTTGATCGATTGCTGCATGCAACATTGTGTTGAGAGAAGCTGTCGCATGAGATCCAAGTATGAAGTATTGCATGGCCGATTTTGGTGCTGACTTGATTGGCGTAAATCGAATAAAGGGTTTTAGCCATGTCAACATCGGCTGAGGGTTGCGTGCAAACGTACAAACGAAAACCACCCCTATCAAATTCTCTGGTGGAGCAGCAGCTATCGAAATCGCGATCGGCCCTGAAAATGATTCCCCTAAAATGATAAACGGCACTTCAAGCGGCAGTTGCTTTCGGATGCTCACTTCAATGGAATCGTAGTCCATCGGAATCCCATTATCGTAGTTGATCACCGTGTAAGAAATCGCAGTCGACAAGCACTTTAGAAATGGCGAAAAACAATCGCCTGTTCCATCCATGCCTGGCAGAAGCACCAGATGCGGCAACACGCTAAGGCTCCAAAGCCCACAGCGCCGCACGACGTGCATGCAAACTTGTCGTATCAAACAGCGGCACGCTGGCATGCTCTGACTGAACCAGTAGAGAGATCTCAGTGCATCCCAGAATGATGGCCTGAGCGCCCTGCTGCACCAGATCTGCCATGATGCGTATATAGTCCTGACGGGAGGCGTCTTGTATGCTGCCCAGACAAAGTTCTTCGTAAATAATGCGATGCACGATGTCGCGATCGGCGGCATTCGGTGTTATTACTTGCAAGCCGTGTTGATCTTGTAAGCGGTCTTTGTAAAATGCCTGCTCCATGGTGAAACGTGTGCCTAATAGACCGATACGTTGAAATCCTTGTGCCTTAATTTCAGCCGCAGTCGGATCAGCAATATGCAATAAGGGAATCTGCACTGCGGCTTCAATCGTGGCTGCGACCTTGTGCATAGTATTGGTGCACAAAACCAGCATGTCGGCACCGGCACGCTCTAAAGCTTGTGCGGCATCTGCCAATATTTTCCCAGCGGCGTCCCAATCGCCGCAGCGCTGCAAGACTTCGATTTCGTGAAAATCCACGCTAAAGATAATTACTTTCGCCGAATGCAAGCCGCCGAGTTCTTGTTTCACGGTTTGATTAATTTGACGATAATAAGGGATGGTAGATTCCCAACTCATACCACCGATTAAGCCCAAAGTTTTCATAGTTAATGCGCTTTCAATTGATGAAGATAGTGACTATTTAAGCGTTAGACGTTTTTTGATGATCTGGCCATTGACGACATCCGCAGCTTGTATATGAAGGTCGATTTGGCGCTCTTGTTTGCCCCAGGTCACTTGCAGTAGTTTGCCAGACGGCAGTTTGTCATGTTTGGTGACTGTGCCTTTATCCCGATGAAAACTGGCGACGACATTGCTCCCAATGATCTGATAAACAGCGTACTTACCCGATGGGGAAATACTAAATTGCGTGCATTGGCAGAGATAGCGATTTTTGAAGTAGAGGAATTTAAAACGCTGATCACTGTGCCAACGGCCTGGCACATTCACCTGTTGCGACTCTTGGAAGCGGTAACCATGCACGAGTTCTGTGGTTTTTTGCGTCAACATTTGCGCGAATGACGGCACTGAAACTAGGAAACCGAATAAGCAAACTGCTGATATCGACATCGTCTTGAATAAATCCATCTGCGACCGCCGCTCTTTCATTATATGGAGCCCAGCTTCAATACCATCGGTATGAAAACGAGTCCATGGGTTTCTTGTTTTTCTCCACTCGCGACAAAGCCGAATTTTTCGTACATCGCCTGCGCGTACATGGAGGAATTAACTGTGAATTCGCCCTGATTCCCCGCCGCGATAGCAACATCTTTCAGGTGCCGCCACAATTGTTTCGCGCAGCCTTGTCGATGTTGGTCGGGATCGACAAATAGATGATACAAATGCGAATTGTCGCGTATCGCAATCGCACCGATGATTTTTTCAGTTTCCGCAATCGCGACCCAATACGTAAATTGTGGTGAGCATAAACGCTCTGCCATCGCATCACGCGTGATCGAGGCAAAAAACAACTCAGCGCCCTGACCATCTGGATGGC